>NZ_LXEU01000066.1 GCF_001654985.1 Kluyvera georgiana ATCC 51603 | reverse complement strand
AACCCGGCTACTTAGTGTGAAGTGATTCACATCCACCGTGTCGATGGAGGCGCATTATAGGGAGTTTCCCCGGGGCCGCAACCCTTAAATTGCAGAAAAATGACTGACTGCTGCAATCCACAGCAGAACCCGGCCTTATACCCATTTACGCACAGAGTTATCCACAAATATTGCGTTTACCACTATTATCCAAGCCTTATGATTTGTATTTATCAATGTCGCTCCGTCTATTTACTTAAGCGAGATTGCGCTTTTCCGCTGGCATCCGCCAACTAGCGTTCCCCCACTTTCCCCATAGGGCCATCGCCAGCCTCTGTTTGCAAACATCCACCGCTTATCAGAAAGCACGCGTATTGCAGAAGCGGACCTGTTCGCGCCTCACTGACTCGCTGCGGGAGATAACCGCCACCATCAGCTGGTAAACTGCGTTAGCGGAATAAGCATGTTCGTCATTATTTATCCGTGACGTTTTGCACCAAATCCCAGACCGAAGAGGCATTGCCTTCTTTATTATTCGCCCCCCGTTTTTTGGCACGGTGATCTCCCATTTAGTTTTGGTGAAATTGAGCGACACCGTTTCAACTGGTTTACCACCAGACACTGTGGAAACAACCAAAGGTTGCCCAGCGGTCTGTGCAAACGCGACGATGACGTGCTCGTTTGGGATGCCCCCCGCGCCGTTGATGGTCATTCCTGTCACCGGGTGATGCTAAACGGTATGCCGATGGCACGATTATGCGGGATACTTACAACCAGTCCTACGGTCGCCACCGCCACAACCGCAGTACTCGGCCTGCTAGAGCCGATGCCATATATTCCCGGCACCGTCCGGGCGCGCCGACAATGATGGTGATAGTGGGCAATATGCCCGCGCTGACTGCGCTCAATGCTGATATGTATGTGGGGTGAGGTTATTAGGATTAGTTTTCCTGGATAGATAGCGCCGTGAGCTGGGAGGTATTGGTGATATTAATAATGGTTTCAAGGATTGTACTGGATGGTGTTTATTTGAATGACTGGAAGAGGGAAATCGCCTTTTTGGGGAAAGTTAGTTGTTCTTTGGCATTACAGTAACTTGTAAATCAAAAGGAATAAGACGAAGGCCGGACTCGCACATTATAATCAACCTCATGATTTATATGAGTTAAAATTTCAAATTAAAATGTTATACCAACACCGATACCAACACATTAATTCATTGAATTTGGGACTCGAATCGGAGCGGAAACTGCTATTAGTCCATCTTACAGAAAATATTCTCAGATAGTGCTTTATAGCAATTCATTCTTTCTGTCAGCACTAGGCATGTGCACCTTTCCCTTCTGAAAGTTTCTAATACTGAAAAATCGTTTTTATAAACTTCTATGGATCGATTACCAATATTTGCATGTTAGTTTGTCTGAAAAAGTAAACACGCCTGCCGAGGGAAGGCAGACGCATTATGCAATGAATAAATAAATTATAAAGATTTTGCAGTTAATGCAGAAAAATAGCCCGTCAGACTCAGATTGCCGTGTTGTTACGACTGTGTCGTAACAGACCCGTTGCATGTCGCGCTCGCAGAATATCAAAGGCCCGAAGATAAGGTGATTGTTCCTGCCAGCTAAACCCCTTGCGATCTATTCGAACCAGCTCGTACTTTTCCACCAGAAAATTAACGGCATCGGCCAAAGATATACCGGCATCGATATGTTCCTGAATTACCGTTTCATCACTGAATGGTGTGTCGTTGAGTGTCAGGCCATAATGTTGTTCCAGCAGGCGTGTCAGTAGCATTTGCCAGACTGCAACGGGCGACAGACAAGGCTTCGCCGCCCGCGAAGTTGTTGCAGATTGAGGTTTCATGTTTGCTCTCGTGAAAGTAATTAGCGCTTAGTGGGGTAAATGGCGATGTATACGTAGCCGCAACTGCCGAGGGTGTCGGCTTCGCAGGTAAAACCGGTGTGGTACAGGGTGACGCAATGAACGTGTAGGGGATTCAGTTCACCGGTGGTCAGCATCGATTCCATCTGGCTGATAAAGTGCGGGAATATTTCATCCAGCTTCTGGCATTCGGCGTCACTGAACTTGCCAGTCATGCTGGCCCGGTCAGCCAGATAATGCAGCCGGTTCCCCTCCTGCACCAGACGGGCTCCCAGACGTGGCGTGATATCCCGCCGCAGGCCCCATGTGATGTTGCTCATTGATAACCTCCTTTACTGTCAGTTCAGGGTGATACTCATCAGGCAGGCGTAAGGCCCGTTGCGGTCCTGGCGGCGTTCGGCGTACACAGCCAGGACTCCTGTGATATCCGGAACTTCCCTGCCGGTGTAATGGCAGACGCTACCGTGCCACTGATATTTTCCGGTGCAGTAGCGAAAGATTCGGGACTCAGGATGCTGGCGGTATATCGTCATTGCCTGACGTTTGGGGATGATTTTCATGTAATACCTCACAGCAGACCGTGTTCTGCGAACGAATAGATTTGCCTGCCGCCGACAATCAGATGGTCAGGGACACGGATATCCACCAGCTGAAGTACCTGAACCAGCCGCTGCGTGAGAGCTTTATCAGCCTGGCTGGGGGGCGTCTCGCCGGAAGGATGGTTATGCGCCAGTATCACCGCCGCGGCATTGAAATACAGGGCGCGCTTAACGACCTCCCGGGGATACACCTCGGTGCGGTTAATCGTGCCGGTGAAGAGCGTCTCATGGGCAATCAACTGATTCTGGTTGTCCAGATACAACACCCGGAACTCTTCCCGCTCAAGTACGGCCATATGCAGTCGCAACCACTCCCGAACGGCATGAGTGGAGGTGAAGGCTACCCCTGGCTCATGCAGGTGCCGCTCCAGAGCCCTGATCGCCCGCTGAATGAGACGCCGGTCCTGTGGCGTCATCTCGCCGGGTAAAAAGGAGAGCTGTTTCATCCGTTATTCCTCCGTTCAGTCGATGATACGCAGAATGGCGTGAGCTTCAGGATGCTGCAGGGCATAGTCCCGCAGGCGATAATAGTGTGCGTTCATTGCGTCACATTCTGTACGACAGGCGTGATGGCTGTATTCAATCAGGCAGACCGCGATACCTGCGGCTTCCGCGCTCATTTCCGCACTATTGCCGTTCATGCCGTTGAACAGAAGCCATTTATCGTCACCGTCAGCATCAGGTGCCATATACGCACCGCCATTGCTGAGCGTGTAAAAGGACCAGATACCGCCGTTGTACTCATCACAGAAGCGGTCCATCCAGGCAAAAATACGTGGCTCCAGGGTTATCCACTGTGGGATAGCGCCAAAGTACTGCGGCCAGAAGCAGATACGCTGTTCGTCAGGTACCTGCGTTACGGTCAGTTCAAATTCGGACTCGTTAGCAGATACGAGATTGTTTTGTGTCGCTGTTGTCATGGGTATGTCTCCATTAATAAAAAAAACCAGCGGCGATGGCTGGCGTAGGGGGTAATAAAGTGGGTTCGGGAAGGTTAAATATTGGTGGTAAATGATTCGGGGTCAGCGGGTGAAAGTGTCAGTGCGGATGCCTGTCCTGCGAATATAGCGGTTAAGACCTTCACCGGCATCCGGTTCAAAGTTCCATGCCCGCCAGACCATCCGGCCTTCGGCGTCGCGGACCACCAGGCGGAAGTGACTGCCCTGGTCGTCTTCAATGCAGACGTTGTGATAGCGACGGGTAATTGCTTCTGCCTGTTGCCGGGTGAACGGTCCCGGTGGCAGTAAATGAGATTCAGGCATGAGGAGCTCCTTAAATGCAAAAAGCCCCTGCTGACTGAGCAACAGGGGCTGTGGGGACTGCTGATACCACTCTGGTCAGAGTGACCGGATTATCAGAAAGCGACCTTTAGTGTGGCCTGGCCGTTGTAACCGTCAGCACTGTTGCCGCTGACGCTGCGGGTATAACCGGCCTGCACGCCGAGTGCGACATTCTGCCGTACCCGCGCTTCAATACCCGCCTGGAGGTCAAGCGAGGCGCCATCCTGAGACGGGGTGAAGCTGACATTGCTGCCAGCCGTTGCGGTGCCCATGCTCATCTCACCGTCTGAGCTGAAGGTGCGGATAACCGACGGACGTACCCACCAGTTCACCGGCATTTCGCTTGTGCTGTGCTTCATGCGGTCAGCAAAGCCGGCAACAGCAGAGGTACCCTGACCGAAGTCCATTTCAGACGAACTGCCGAAACGAAGTCCGGCGCGGACATGCTGCGCACTGCCGTCACCAAAGTTCACGTAACCGCCGTTGTCATGCCCGTTATCCAGGGACAGGCTCTGCCAGACGTACTGCAATTGTGGCTCCAGCACCAGCCCCTGACTGATGTTAAACGGCAGACCGGTTTCCAGAGAGGTCAGCCACCCGGTACCGTCAGTATCAAAACGGTTATCCGCAGAGCTGGCCTTCAGGCTGTGACGGGAGCCCTGTGCCACCACATCGGCCCACAGTCCGCTGGTTTCATGAACCGCCGTCAGATACCCGCCGAGGCTGTACACCGTGTCACGCACGCTGCCTGCCGCAGAGCGGTCATCGTTTTTCACATCCACCAGCGACTGGCCTGCCGCACCATAGAGTCCACTGGTCAGCGAAAGCCTACCGGTGTCGTGTTTGAACAGGTCACCACCGAGCTGAATAAAGCCATAGCTGCCGCTGCTTTCCGGGGTGTCGCCCTGCGCAATGCCGCCATTACTGTCATGCCCGGTATGCCCGCCCTGAATACGCCCCCAGAATCCCTGGTTATTCACCGCACTGCTGCGCTGGCTGTATGTCCCGGCCAGCGCACGGTCGTAATCCATGCTCTGTGCAAACAAAGAGGCGTACAGTACCACTTCGGCACGGTAGCCCGCTTCACTGGACAGATACCAGTTTTCATCGGCACTGCCGTGGCTCAGGGTGTAGTTGTACGCCCCGGCCTGCAGTTTGCGGCCCAGCGCAAAGGCTCCGGCTTCAGTGGTGGCTCCGTTAATCGCCTCCACCACTTTGATACCGCTGCCGGTTGTCGCCAGCCCCAGCCCGGCATCACCGGCACTGGTGAAGTTCAGCCAGGTTTTACCGGTTGCCTGCCCGCCGTCAATGACCAGCATATCGGTCGGGAAGGTCGGGTCATCAAGACGAATGGACAGATTAATAGTACCGTTGCGTCCTGTCAGATTTGTAACCGTCAGCGTTTCAGGGACAAACGGACTGTTTGCTGGTGCTGGCGCAAAACTGATGGTTCCGGCGTTATCCAGGTTATCGAGCACCGATTTCACCGCCGCACCGCGCTGAATATTCCAGCGGGCACCGCTGTCGAGGGTGACGTCAGTCGGGTCAATTGCCCCGTTCATCACCGAGTTGCCGGTCAGACGCACCTGCGTACCGGACTGTGCGATGATGTCGCTGTTGATGATGGAATTGTTCAGCGCCAGCGTCCCCTGATTCAGGTTTACCTGTGACTGGGACAGCGTGCCGTTGCTGACCGTCAGGGTGCCGTCACCGTCCTTGAGCATCTGCCCGCCACCGCTTACCGAACCGCTGATGACCGCGTTCTGACCGTTACCCGTGCTGAAGTGTAGTTGTCCGCTGTTGATGGCATTCCCCGTCAGCGATGCACCGTCGCCAAATGAGGTGGTGCCGGTGAGCGTGCCCCCCTGCGCCACATTCAGGGTGCTGCCTGCCCCCACGGCGGTGTTATCCGCACTGCCGTTACCCAGAACCGTGAACTGACTGCCGTTATCAAGACGCAGGTTGCTGGCCTTGCCGGTTGCACCGTCAATGCCGAATGCGCCGGAGGTGTTCGTACCGCTGACCGTTGCGCCGGTATCGGCAATCAGTACGCCGCCGTCATGCATCACGATGTTCTGTGCCTTACCGCCGGTCGCCACGGCCAGAATACCGCCCTGATTAACCGTGGTGGTATCGGCGCTGCCGTTACCCAGCACATCAAGACGCCCGCCGTTTTCCAGCAGCACATTAGTGGCACTGGCATTCGCGGCATCAACACTGAAGTTACCCAGACTGTTGGTCCCGGAGACGGTGGCACTGGTGTTCGTCACCAGCGCGCCCCCGGCATTCTGGGTAACGTTCGTGGCGTTGCCTCCGGCACCCACCTGCAGTTTACCGTCCGCATTAACTGTGGTGTTGTCGGCTGTCGCACCGCTTTTCACCACCTGCCAGCCGCCCGCATTGATTACCGTGTCACTTGCAGATGCACCGGCATGCACGTACTGATAACCGCCATCCAGGCGGGTCGTATTTGCCGAACCGTGCACACTCTGGTCGCCGCCCGCTTTAATCACTGTGCCGGTGGCAAGGCCTCCTGTCGCAATAGTCTACCGACCATCGTTATTAATGGTGGTATCAGTTGCGGTACCGGCAACCCACTGCCCGTCGTTGTTCTCTGCATCGGGACCACCCTGTGCTCCGGTATTCACCACACTACCGGTAGCCTGCGCTCCAGCTTTTACCAGCTGAGCCCCGTCTTTATTAATGATCGTGCCGGAGGTAATACCGCCGCTGTGTACCCACTGTGTACCACCGTCAAGCGTGGTATCTGAAGCTTGACCATGCACGCTCTGACCACCACCGCTGTTGACTGTGGTGTCTGTGGCGCTGCCGCCAGCCAGTACACCCTGCAGCCCGCTATTATTAATGGTGGTCTGGTTTGCCACGCCCCCCGTCTGTACCCACTGACCACCGCTGTTGTCATCATTATCAGCACCGAACTCCAGGCCTGTGTTGATGACTGTGTTGTTTGTCTTACCGAAAACGATCTGTGAGTCGTGATTGCCGATCACCGCACCATTGACTACCTCACCGGCCGCTACCGTACGGGTGTTTCCCGGCGCATCGTCAGCCAGTGCGGCAGGACTTGCCACCAGTCCGGCAACCGCCAGCGCCAGAACGGCAGTACTGCGCTTTCCTTTGGCTTTTGCCAGCTCTGAGACAACAACAAATGCTCCTAGAACCTCGTTCCATACCAGCCGGTAGCTGGTGTTCAGGTTTCGCTTCATCATTAGTACCTTGTTGTGTGTAAATAATAAAAAGGCCCGCACCCGCCAGACGGATGCAGACCAGTAAAACTCAGGGTGAAGACAGGCTGTTAAGCGACTGCAGGACAACACCAAAATGCGGCAGTGCTCGGATAAAACTTAAATCTTCCGTCAGACGGTAAAGGCGCTCGTTACGTCTGAAACTCTCGGTAAGGGGCTGCACAAGGTGAATATCACCGAGCGCAAATACCGCCGGATGGTCGTTGTGCTCCGCAATCAGGTACCAGTGGCCCTGCTGCGCAATCAGCCGATAAGGGGACAATCTTTCGCATCGTTTTCCGTCAGCCAGCAGCGTGACACGCTGGCAAGTGGTAATGGCCTGTACCAGCCGGTAAAAGGACAGCGGGGTCGCGGGCGAGCCCGCAGAAACAGCATCTCCGGTCAGGCAGGGAGCACCCTCGCAGTTTAACAGCAAGTTCACCAGCCGACGGTCCAGCCCCGGAAAGAGACCGGCGATGCCGGTACGGTGGGCAAAAGTCAGGACATCCAGCTCGCCCTGCGGCCCGGCCCCTGACCGCAGGCGATAGCAGCCCTGATGACATTCGAGGTCCAGATAAATCAGCCGCTCACGAAAATCCCTGTAAAGGGTGCGGACTGACACATCAAACTCGGTCGCGAGCTTTTGCATGTTCAGCGTTTCACCCGCCACGAGGCGGCTGATAATCAGCGACAGCCTGACCGCCAGTCTGTCGTAGCGGCGCTCTGCCAGTGGCATGATGTATTCTCCGTGAAGGTTAACCGGTTGAAAGGCATGCGATTTTAAAGGAGGGGGTTGACAGGATATGTCTGCGGGAGCGGCTATTTTGAGGAAGGCCTGAAGCCTGTATCTGTCAGGCCTGCGCCATTTTCCGGTGAATTAACCAGCAAAAATCCCCGCCAGAAATGACAGGAAGTGTCATTTATTAACATTGCTGTAATGTTATTTGATGCAAAGTGTGAACTCACGCAGGCTGAAAACCACTGAGCAGGGCTTCCGCCATCACCCATAGTGCCCGGTTAAGTTTCACGTCCCCGTCAATACCACGAACGGCACGGGTATGTGACCGTCCTCCTTTGGCGTTACGCCCACTGAGACCGCCCTTAATCAGGTTCTCCTGAATACGCTGGTAGGTGGTCCACAGGTCATTGCTCTCATCCTGCCAGCGACGTGGGGAGAGGATCTGCGATTCAGTCACCGGCTGGTGGTCCTCCCCGAACCGGTACGTCAGTGCAGCCTGTGCCAGTGCCTGTTGCGCAGGTGGCGGCAACAGCAACGACTGCATCGCATCCCGCTTCTCCTCCACCCGGTCAAAAATGCCCAGCACTTCATACGCGCCCTCAATCACCTGGCTCACCACGTCCCCCTTGTGTGGCACCCGCACCTCGCCAAATGACTCACCGCAGACGAGCCCATTCGCACAGACGGCACGAAACAACCCCGGCATCATCTGGTACGAACTGGTGCCGTCATGTGAATTAAGAAGAATGATTTCCGGGACCTGTTTGCCGGTAATCTGCCCCTCACGCCGCAGACGCAGCATGTGCTTTGTGTGTTCGCGACGACCAGGGTCACGCACCCGGGTCTGGCAGGCAAAGAACGGCTGAAAGCCCTCCCGCTGCAGACTGTCGAGCAGGGAGATGGTGGGTATGTAGGTGTAACGTTCACTGCGGGACTCGTGTTTGTCCTCGCTGAACACGCTGGGCACCACGCGAAACAACTCCTCGCGGGTTAACGGGCGGTCACGACGAATAAGATTTGCTGCGCCAAAGCGCGAAGTCAGACGGGTCATGAGCAGACTCCTCAATATGGGTAAAACAAATAAAGAAAGCCCTGTCGCACTGGCGACAGGGTTCGGGAAATAACAGGGCAGAATTAAGCACTCAGAAGAAGAAATCCCAGATAGCGCGGGCCACTGACACCACAGTGGAGCGCACGGCCTGAATGATGGTCCTCACCGGGGCAGGTATCAGGGGAAAGGCACTGACTGTATCAAGTACGGCACCGACTGTTTCACCGAAATCGCCACGGGCCTGCTCATAGACTACCGTTGTGCGAAAGGGACGCTGCAGTTGTGCCACCACCGGGCTGCTGGCCTCGCGTGGCAGACACTTAATCATTCGCTCTGCCATCACCCGTAGTCCCCACTGCAGACGGACCGACACGGCACACACCGGATGCACGGGCTGGAACAGCTCATGCAACAGGCAGATTTTGCGGCTGATGTTTTGCTTCTGCTCTGTGGATAATCGCTCTCCACCACTGGTGGGTTCAGCCTTGTCCGACTGGCTGATAACAAACAGCACCTTATACCGGTATGCCTCACCAATAACCTGGCGGTAAAAATACTCATCCACCGCCAGTGCCCTATCATCAGCCTTAATCAGCCACAGAACCAGGTCAAGCCGGGGAAGCTGTTCACGGTACAGCCCGGCATACTCAGTATCGCGTGCACCACTTTCCCCCACGCCGGGCAGATCCACCAGCGTCATATAGCGGTCGCCAACCTGCAGACGAAAGCGCAGAGGTTCACGGGTACAGGCCACCACATCGCTGACCGGCGATACTTCGCCGACAAACAGGGCATTGCACAGACTACTCTTTCCCGCCCCGGTTTTGCCCATAATGCCGATCACTGGCTCGTAATTTGTGAGCTGCTTTATCTGCTGCAGAATACGCTCTGATGCCCACTGCGGCAGGCCAGAAAGCGATTGCTGCAACGACTGAAAACCTTCAGATTTTTTCATCACTGCTCCTCTGAAATGAAAACAAAAACGGCAGAACCATGAGGTTCTGCCGCTAATGGGGTATGTTCAGGGTGATGATATATATCTGTATCTTTTTTAGATAAACCAACTCAATCAATAATGAGATCAGAAATGCGTTTTGGTTTTTCCGGTTATCACTCCGGTTAATTCTACCAGAACAATTTACACTGCAGCCTGTCCCACTCTTTTCTTATTTCAGCGAGTTGATGTTCACCATTTTCCTTCATCGCTTCTGCACCTTCATGCTGCAACTCGGTACAACGTTCTTTATGGTCACGATCTGCATCGCACCCTGTCAGTACTACTGAAACGGCAAACAAGCTGGTAAGCGCAAGGATTTTTTTCATGATGTTGTCCCTTTCCGTTATGTATAAATCCGTTCCAAAATCGGGCTCTTATCGCAGTTCATCTACACGAGCTTCAGATGCTTAGGCTTCTCCGGACTCCATTTTGCCATTAATTTATTTAACGTCACCAAGACCATTCACCCGTGGCTACCAACAAGTGCCTAGCTGGAGTAGCCCAGTACTGGTTGCTTAATGCTTTGATGCGCCAGTTAGCTCTGCCGCTAATAGACAGTAACCCTCACGATCACCTTTCAACGAAAGAAGTTTGTAAATCTGCTGGTTTAGCTCACCTATTTCATTGGCGGCATCATCCTTTGTCTGAATGAATTAATCATCGCCCAACCTTCACAGTGAGTTGACCAGAGTTATATCCCCCCTGGCCACCATTGGCATTGGTTTCCAGCTCATCGGGTGACGTAATCAGCGCGTCGGTCATAGCCAGGCACCGAGCCTCTTTTCTCTTCGGCCAGAAACAGGCTAGTTGCGTCGAGTCACCCTGAGGAATCCCCTCTCAAGGCGCTTACGGAACAGTCAGAATTTTTCATTACTGTTCATCTGAAAAAGAAAACAAAAACGGCAGAACTTTATGATTCTGCCGCAAAGGGGACTGGAAAACGATACGAAACATACCTGTATTTATTTTAAACTCTTACGAGTTTTTTGCTGCCATGCAAGGTTGATTGCATATTCAATTGTGCTGGCATTGGAAATTCCTTCCAGTTCTGCAATATAGCGCATCTTGTCATGAGCAGCCTCGGAAATTGAAACATTGAGTAGTTTGTTTTTTCCTTTTTTCTTTTTCTCTCTGGACTTTTGTGTACTTAATGCATTTTTAAATTTTTTAACAAAAAGCTCTTTCTCTGCATTACTTGTCGTAATCCATGAGTACCATGTAAAGTAAGAGGCGTAGCAAAATGCCAGTTTCTCGTCAATACTCTCACCGCACATATAGCCTTGAAGAAAAATATTATTCTCTCTGAGATAAGTGAGCAACCAGTCAGGCGTGACACCGGTATTACTGTTTACACCCTGAAAGATGTCCTGCTTCGATATTAATATATTCCATTCTCTGTGAGCGTTGATGATGTTATCTCTGGTTGAAGCATTGAATATCGCTTTCTTAATTTTATCTTTTATGAATTTGACCCTGGATGTATGAGTGGGAGGCAGACTCCTGCCTGAAGGTTCAAAGCTATTAAGTAATGTATTATTTTCCAGAGAGAAAGACTGAGGCGTAGTAGCAAGATAATTATCATCAATTTTAAAAAGAAACCAAAAACTTGCCCTTGGGTCATCTGAAAACCATTTTTGCTCATCTTCAGAAGGCATTGATTTCTTATACGCAACATGCACATTATTAATAAATACATCTGCATCCCGCTCATTCCATCCTTGTCCAATCAAAAGCTTTCTGATCTTCCTTTCATAATTTGATGTATTTTTTTCTCCCGCCTCCGGTGGCCAGTCATACCCATTCTGCCGTAATGAAAAATATAAAAATAGAACAGCATTCTCATCATCAATGAACCAGACCATATGCATACCCCACAACATCACTCAGTGATTTTACGTACAAAAAAACGAACTTTAACTGGCATGCTGTAACATTATCACTATGTTTCATGTACATAGTGTTGGGTTAGTCACAGATTCATTACCTGTTGCTTCATCATTGATCTGAAAGTATGCACACAGGAAACCTTCACCATGATGCCCGGGAACACATTAGATAGGTGTGAGATGCCTGGATTCTCCAATATATTTAAAATACATAAGCAAGCTTTTACATATGGTGTCTTACCAATTTGCAAACAACATATCAGAATGATTTACAACTCAATCAAAAAAATATTTAGGTTAATTAATGTAATTAATACCCACCCTGACACTTAGATCCAATAAATCTGACAAAAAATACAACACATCCCTTTCCTCTGAACCATAACCTCAGAGGAAACAACATGAACGACAACTATCCATACATTGCCAAATATAAAATGGACTGGTTTTTACATAGCCTGATTAACAGCCACCTGAATGATGTCATTGATCGCTATTCCAAAGTAATTGGTATACGGCTGGACTTCTCATACAACCAGAACTCAGATCGTTATCATAAAGACCACCATTGCCTTCAACAGGATCTGCGGGCGTTATTTAAACGAGTTGAACAGGAACCTGGTGTTGCCGGATTCTTTTGGGTTATTGAGTATGGCGAGGACAGTAAATTTCACTCCCATACGGTGATCTATCTTGACGGACAAAAAATACGTAAAACATTTCCGATTGCTGAGCGCATAGGCGCTCTGTGGAAGGAAGTAACACAGGGGGACGGAAAATATTATCGTTGTGAATACAAGGAAAGTTATAAGGCCGATATCAACAAGGTAATCAATCACCGGGATACTGATTATATACATGGGTTGAGATATATCATCAGCTACCTTGCCAAACAGGAACAGAAGTATAACACGCAAATATATGGGAGTAATGAAGTACCACCACCCAGTGGGTTAGGTCGCCCAAGAAAATCTTAAGAACGGTGTTTTATGCAGGGGCAACCATCCCCCTGCATATGTTCCTAACTTTTTTTACAACAGAAGCCATTGATGTGGAGGAGCTGGCAGTAAATCAGTTTACTGACGGCTCCGGTTATTTATCCTTAACCGGAACACATCATCATGTATACAAAACCCGCACTACTTGAAGATCAATTCATTGATATGAAATTCATTACCCAGCTTACTGGCCTGAGCGATAAATGGTTCTATAAGCTGATACAGGATGGGGCATTCCCTAAACCAATTAAGCTGGGCAGAGCTTCCCGGTGGTTAAAGAGCGACTTGGAAGAATGGTTATATTTCCGTATTTACGAATCCAGAAATTAATCTGTTCTTATTCCAGCCTGCTTTAAAATCGCAATATTAAATGTCAACGCATCAGGTGCCGGCCCTTCAGAGACGGGCTACGCCTGTCTGCAGGAGTCTGATTATGTCTCCCAAATCCTTTATCGCTCTCGATGGCAATGGTCATCTGATCGGTGCCAAAATGGTGCAGACAACCCACTACGACCGCTATACCTGCCATCTCTACAACAGCGCATTGCAATACCATCCTGAATACGACACTGAATGCCCATGGTTTGGACATACCTAACTGTAGCTTACAAGCAACAGTCCTATGTGAGGCTCGACGCCTGCGCCGTTTCCTCACCAATGCCACTCCCGAGGTCAGTAAAGTCGACTGGCACTGTACACAATGTGCCACTGACTACTTGTGAATGTTATTGCCTTGCATGCTGAACCGGCGACTTAAATCAGCCAACAGGAGGAGTATCATGGGGCCAATGCCAAAAACAACCTGATTTGGATACGACCGAAATAATTTTGCCTATCCAATAGAGTGTTAATAGCTAACTCAGAAAAGCTAGGAAATCGTGCTTCTTATTGTTACAGTATAACAAAAAAATGAGGTCACCATGAAAACTACGCTATACAAAGATTTCACCTTTGAAGCCGCACATCGACTGCCCAACGTGCCCGATGGCCATAAGTGCGGACGCTTACACGGACACTCTTTTGTGGTTCGCCTTGAAATCACAGGCGAAGTAGATAATCACACCGGGTGGATTATCGATTTCGCCGAACTGAAAGCAATTTTTAAACCCACGCTAGATAAGTTGGACCACTATTATCTCAACGACATCTCCGGCTTAGAAAACCCAACCAGTGAAGTACTAGCAGAATGGATTTGGAATCAGGTTAAGCCACAACTGCCTATCCTTAGCGCAGTGGTAGTGAAAGAAACTTGTACAGCTGGTTGTATTTATCGCGGCGAATAAGCACACGTTTAGATGGCTGGTTGCAACTCCGCCAGCCCTGCTATCTCGTATTGATGTATAAAAGCTGAAAATGAAAAAAGTTTAATTTTTAACAAAATCAACAATATATTCACACCAACTTTGGTAGTTGAAAATACGAATTTAATCCCCCCTGAAGATCCATAATCATTTGACTCACATACATTTTTCACTTGAATGTGGTGCTATCTCATTTTTACCTTTTTTCACTTGAGTATGAATTTTATCTTAGTATCCTATTCATATTCATGTATTTATAGCAACCGCACATAACATCATTCAGATTTGGGTGAATTTCAACCCAAAAAAAATAACATACTGTTTTTTCTAGATAAAGAATGCAATCTTCTATTAAGGACTAAGAGGATGAACATACTACCAATCGGGTCACTGGTGGTCTCTGAGCATTTTGAGGGTACTGGCAAAATCGTCAGCGTCAATATCGATTCAAATTTCGCAACAGTTGCTTTTTTTGAGTCTCCTGCGCAACCTTATGCACGTCAAATTGAAGTAAACCGGGATAAATTATCACTAACAATACCGCCCGAAGAGGCTGTAATTTATTGCCTTGAACCTCAAAGTCAGCGCTGGGCACGCGCACGCTTTGGAGGATCTAGACCTAATGGTGATTTCCTGGTCATTTTTCGTGAAGAAGAATATGCAACGCTCCCGATTGATAAAATCTTTGTTCTCAACAAAGCCTATGATACTCCAGTAAACCCTGCTGACTTTCTTGCCTTACAAGCAAATGACGCGCCGTTTTTTTTTCCTCTTCGACAGTCCTTTATTGAAACCTACATCCAGCAACGCGCTGCATGCCGCGCGATGGCGTCCATTTCCAGTAGTGCCGTTGAACTCGAACCCCACCAATTGGCTGTGGTACGCCGTGTGCTTCAGGATAAAAACCCCAAGTATATTCTGGCCGATGAGGTTGGTCTGGGGAAAACCATCGAAGCCGGAATGGTCGTCCGTGAACACGCGTTAGAAGCAACTGGCCACGTCAGCATGCTTATTGCGGTTCCGGCACCGCTCGTTAACCAGTGGCGGGAAGAACTGGGTGAACGCTTTCAACTGAAACAACTTATTATTGATGCCTCTACGGCCCTCGCAGGTTTGCGACAAAATGAGGTCACAGAAGGCATCGTGATTTGCACCCATTGCGATGCCTGTACCCTGATTGAACGGGGATTCACCCCTTCACTTATCGCGGTCGATGAGGTCCACCAGATTGCCTCCTGGCCGTGGTCAGGAGATAAAGATGAACGTTATGACTTCAACCTGATCGCTAAGGGTTGCCGGAAAGCCCACTACGTTCTGTTACTCACGGGGACCCCTCTGCATGGGCATGAAAGGAACTTCTTGTCGATGCTGCACTGTATTAATCCCGAAGCCTACCAAGTGGATGAGACCCATCTGCAAGACTTTACCGAACTGGTCAAAAATCGTGAAAACCTCGGCGGGATCTTCTCGGGGTTAGTACCTTCCGTCTCAAACGTCAGCTTACGCCGTAATCTGGAAACACTGCAGCAGCAGTTCCCAGAAGATACTGTTCTGATGACACTCTGCCAGCAACTCATCCCGCTTATTGGGACGTTCTCCCCCAATACCCAGGAGCGTGAAGAAAGGATCCGGGATATTCGTCGGCACCTAGGGGAAAACTATCGCATTCATCATCGACTGTTGCGTAACCGCCGTCAGGTTTCACTCAGCTTCGATGAAACGAAAAACCTCAACCTAAACCTTCTGTTTCCAGGGCTAAATGGAGCAGCGGAGTGCCGCTGGTATTGCGATGGGTTAGCGTTAGACGAACTGATTGATGAGTATCGTTCATTATCTTTACTACCGCAGAATACGCAGTGGGCAATGAGTGAAGACACGTACCTCTTCTGGATTGACGATCTCCTATCCAGCCCACTCTGTGTCATGCAACGCGCTAAAGTACATTTGGGTGAAGCGGAACGCACTCAGGAAGAACGAGATCTGTTAGAACACATTGTTTCAACTGCAAAAAATGAACTTCAGGCCATTGATAACAAGCTTGCCATCACCCTGAATGAGTGGCTGCAAAAGAATTCAACAGGAAAAGCCATCGTCTTTTGCGATCGTCCGGATCTTGCCCAGCACTTGGCAATAAAGCTCGAACTGCTGCTGGAGTACCCCCTGGAGCGCTATCAGCCGGGTCAACCCCTGATGTACCTGAAATCCGGCAGCCCCATTCGGATCCTGATCTGCGATAAAAGCGGCGAAGATGGTCTGAATCTCCATGGGGGTCTGCGACTGGCCGTTCACTACGGTTTACCGCGCTCTTGTAGCCGTATTGAACAGCGCCTTGGTCGTCTGAACAGGTACAGTGCAAACCTGAAAGGCGTAAAACCCGTCCAGAGTCTGATCCTGAAAAATCACGCCGACCGCGGATTACGCAACGTGTGGGCCAGTATTCTGAAAGACAGCATTGGCGTATTTAATAACACCATCGCCAGCCTCCAGTTCGTCCTCGACGATTATCTGGAAAATGCGTGGCAAAATGTCTACCAAGAAGGTCCGGTGGCCCTTGAACGTATTGCCAGCGAATTCCCTGGCGAACAGGGCATTCTGGCCAACGAAACGCATAAAATTAACATGCAGGAAAAGCTGCTGGCGATGGATGACGAGATTGCAGAGGCGGCGATTTTTGCGCAACAGATAAGCGCTGACGATCATCTTGCAGTAGCGCAGTGTAATGCGCTGACAAGTTGGATCACGCGTGCACTGCGTTTTCGCGCCACCGGCACCGCAGAAAAAGGTATCAAGTTTCAGTTCGAACTCTCTGACCGCAGCACAGGGACGCTGGTCGATTTTAAAACCTTTCTCACCACCTGCATGCTCAGCTTCGATAAAGAAGGGGGTAACCCACCGTCAACGCATCTGATGAGCGCTGAACGCATTCCGGCGATCGACGGAACAACCGTTTATCCGCTGCGTTATGGGCAGCCATTTGTCGATACGATCTGGCAACTGTTAAACCAAGATGCCCGGGGCAGTTCCATGGCGGTACTGCGGGTGCTCCCAAAGCCATTGAATGAGCCCAATTACTTCTTCCAGTCTACCTGGCTTGTCACCCATCGCCAGACGCAGGACACCTACGCCCAACGCCGTATCGCAGACGAGTTGTACCCGCCGCGTATTGTGCAACACTGGCTGTCCTCTAAGGGTACACCGGTGACTAATCCGCAGTTGCTGGAACTGCTCAATAGCGAGTACGCCAAACATGAAACATCGCAGAAATTCTATGCAGATATGAATCTGCGCCCTAATCTCTGGCAAGAAATTGAAGAGCTTGTCTCACCGGACACCTGGAAAGAGATGGTGGAACGAGTCTATGCCAGTGACCGGGAACAACAACAGGCAACCTTCGGCGAACAAGCCAGACTCCAGTTAATGGCCGTCAAAGCCGTGGTGGTGTGCAGCAGAAATCTACTGGAGGAAATCGTCTGATGGAAGAGGAATGGTCACGCCTGCAGCAGGCGCTAACCACCTGTTTTAGTCAAGGGGTCACCTTTAAGGACGGTATCGAAAATCAGTTTCTGAACAGACTGATTCAGATCATCACCGATGCCTCGGCAGGTCATGGTGACATTTTTGCCGGCTACGCCGATGCGTTACGTGCCGCTCACGCAAGTGGTATTAGCGCGCCATGGCTACCCCTGCCGCCGGAACTGACCGACGCTCCGGCGCCTGAGTGGGGCATGACAAAGTCGCCTGCCGCGCAACAAATTCAACTGGCTGAAGAGGCGGACCTGGCGCTGACCAGAGCCACCTATCAGCGTAAGATCCGCAGGAACTTGCTGCGCCCCGAGACCGATCCGGCACTGAAGCGCCTGTTACCCGAGGAGCCCTGGCTGACTCACTATCAGGGATTCGGTCAACAGGCCGCCATCCGGACGCTGCTAACGTCTGATAATAACTGTACATTGCTGGTGAATCTGCCCACCAGTTGCGGTAAAAGTCTGCTCACCCAACTCCAGGCGCTCAGCGCACCGACAAACACCCTCACGCTGGTGATCGTCCCCACCGTCGCCCTCGCAATTGAGCAGGCTGACGACATGCAAAAACTGCTTCGCGGCACCGACCAAGATCATGGTGGAAGTTATGCTTGGATCGGAGGACAAGATCAGCCCTCGCGTCAGGCAATTAAGGAAAGAATCAAAGCGGGGACACAGCGTGTGCTCTTCTGTTCCCCGGAATCCGTTCGCTCTTCTTTGGTTCCGGTGCTGTTTGAGCTTTCCAGACTGAATATGATTGGCGCGATCGTCATCGACGAAGCGCATTTGATCGATCAATGGGGCGCAGAGTTCCGCCCTGACTTTCAGCTGATTGCCCCTATGATTCGCTCACTGAAAGCCCTAGGAAAATGCCGTTTTCGTACGCTGCTACTTTCGGCGACTTACAGCAAAAGCACCCGGGACATTCTGGTCGAGCAGTTCCATGATGAAAACAGCGAACTGATTGAAGTGTCAGCTAATTTCCTACGCCCGGAGCCGGAATATTTTGTGCATCATGAGGCAAATGAAAACGCGCATCGTCAGCGGGTCGAACAGCTTCTGATGACCTTACCCCGCCCGCTGATTTTGTATTGCACTACCCGCACAGATGCGGAAATGTGGTCTGCCCGTCTGAACGAACTGGGCTACTGGCGAACCGGCATGTTCCACGGTCAAATTGACACAAACAATCGCAAGAAATTGATTTCAAAATGGAAAAATGACCAGCTCGATATCATGGTCGCTACCTCTGCCTTTGGGGTAGGGATGAATAAAAAGGAAATCCGCAGCATCATTCATGCTGCCATTCCGGAAAATATCGACCGCTATTACCAGGACTGCGGGCGTTCTGGGCGTGACGGCAGATCCTGCCAGGTGCATCTGGTATGGCATAAGGCGCAAATGAAAACGGCAAAATCGCTGGCCGTTGAGACGCTGATTGGCGTAGAAAAAGGTTTTGCCCGCTGGAAAGCAATGTTTGACGATCGTAAGAAAAGCCCGATCGCTGACTACATGATTTCACTGAACACCAAGCCCGTTCATATTGATCACCAAGGCGATAAAAACGAAGCCTGGAACCGTCGGACATTGCTGTTAATGCAAAGAGCCGGACTTATCAAACTGGTCTTTGCTGATCCGAAAATTCCTGACGACCTGCGAGATAATCTGGATGACAACAACACGCAACTGATTGAATGGTTCGAAAGCTACTATAACCACGTTCATATCCGTCACTGTGACGATGCGCATTATTCAGAAGCGCACTGGAACACCCATGTGGAGAAGATCCGCCAGTCCGAGTTGAATAACCGCCGGGCAGCCTTTACGGTAATGGAAATGTGGTTGGAGGATCCTGGCAAACCACTGTGTAAAATTCTGCAGAAATTCTATGAATATCAGAGCCATCCTCCCGAGTTAACCTGTGGAGGTTGTCCGGGATGTCGTCAGAAAGGGAAAGGAGCGTTTTCGCCCACCGTGGGCACAGATGTACAAATTTTACGCTCCGAGCCGAAGAAAAAAGCACTCTTCGTAGGTGCGGAAAAGAAAGTTTATTACAACGAAAATATGGAGTTACATTCGTTGTTGATGGAACTTCGTGTGACGTTGCGGTCGCTGATCACCTCTGGCGAATACGTGTTTATTCGTGCAGACAGGCCAGTGTTCCTGCAACTAGAGAACAACCTGGATTCGCTTTCGCATTTCTGGAGCGCACAGAAAATGACAGCACCTGCATCGGATGGACCAGAGATCGTGATCATCCCTAACACGGCCAATGCGTTCCCAGACCTACCCATGACGCGCTTTGAGCGAATTATTATTGCACCTGAGCATCTCGCCGATCCTCAGTTCCCACATCGAACATGGTGTGCAAGCGCCGCTAATGCGCTGTCGCTGGACACTTTTATCAGGCAACTACAACATGTCAATAATTAACAACGCAAACCCAGGAAGCGGCCTGATACTGCTTCCTTTGATTGAACGCGTTCTGCAAAGCGCACAGGAACCGTTGTCTCAGGACACGCTGCTCGCCCGCTATCGTCCTGATAACCTGCCCACTAACGATAACGCATGGGGAAAATTAAAAGAGAACCTGAGCTTCTGGTGCAATCTGGGACTCTGGCCGATGCTCGACGGAAAGATGTTACCGCTTGAAGCAGATGTGCGTCCGTTGGCGCATCGGTTGCTTGCCTGTACGATTGATGCTTGTCGTGAAAACGGCGTTGCCAGTGGGAATGAATGCGAACCGCTGTGGCGGGTACTGAGTTGCCTGTTGAGCCTTCAGCAACACTCGCTCGGGGGCCTGGAACCTCTCTCCCCTACGATCATCACCAACAAAGTGCATAAATGGTTACCCGGCGAAACCATCAATACCAACACCGAAAAACTAGTGAGAGAATTTGGTCGTTTTCTCGGTTTTCTCGAGTTAATGCCGGACGGAAATTATGTCACCGACCCTACCCGGGCCATTCAATATTTTCTGCCGGAGATCTTTGACGATACGCGTACCCTTCCCGCCAAAATCTTTATGGCAAACATGGCGGAGGTCATGCCAATGATGGACGGGGGCCAGTTCAGAAACTCCGTTCATGACGTGATGCAGCAGGAAAAAGACTGGGTCGCGCCGGAAGGTGACAATATCTGCACCAGCACATCCGTTGCGCTGCAACGACTTGAAATCAGTAAGCGCATTATCCTCGCCATCGGCAGTGATGATAAAGACGCCTTATCACTCCACTTACCTGGCGGTAAAATTCGCCGGGTTAGCCAAATCACGCTAAGGGAGGATGCAGAATGAGCATGATGGAGTACTGGCCATCCAGGAAAAATATCGTCCAATGCATTCGCAATGAAGCAGAAGAATTAGAGGATCATGTGCTTCTGGCCGTGCATGAACCGATGCTACTGACCCGACGCGACGTCAATGAAAATCATAAAATATTACGTGACGAAGACCTGTTCCAGCAGTTACTTCATACGGAGCGCGCCATCCCACTGATTGGCCGCTCGGGGATGGGGAAATCACATCTGGTGCGCTGGTTAGACTGCCGGTTCAACATGTACCTGGCGGAAAACGACCAGAGCGAGCAATGGGAAATTGTCCGGATACCCAAAAACTCCAGTCTACGACAGGTGCTTTTACGCATCCTGAAAAACTTGACGGGGGAATTTTTCGACAACGCACGCATGCGCGTTAATGAAGTAACAGAACAGTATCCGGCGAAAGATCTGGCAGATCTACTGTTGACCATGATGGCCCATCAGTTGCAGGACATGCAAAAAGCGGTCATGGAAGAAGGTCAAACGCTGCTGGCACAAGGTAAAGACATTCCAGCAGACCGACTCGCCTATATGGAAGCCATCATTGAAGAGGTGGAAAACGGTATCTGTGATCTGATCACCGACCCCAACTTCAAACAGAATCTTCTGAAGCCGGGCCACTGTATTTTCAAACTTGCCAGTCGGATGAGTAGTGGTCTGGAAGAAGGAGAAGAAGATCATGATAAATATGAACTTCTTCCGGAAGATCTCTATTTTGTCTTTGAGCCTGACGATCTGTCCGCGCGTGCACGCCGCTATCTTAACCATTCTCAACTGCATGAGTCAGACCAAGTGGAGGCGCGTACCCGTGCAGCGCGCGTGCTCAATGAAGCCATGCATACCTCGCTGAAATCACTCTTCAAGCGCCTGTTCACCTTCAATGGAGGATCTTTTCAGGAGCTTTTTCAGGAAATCCGCAAGGAGTTTCTGCGACTTAATCGCCGTCTGGTGATTCTGGTAGAAGATATGGCGGCGATCTCCGCCATTGAAGATGTCCTGATCGACAGCCTGATCGAAGAAGCGGCACCTGGCGGCGTGCAAATTCTCTGCCCTGTCCACTCAGTGATTGCAGTCACCGACAATTATCCCGGCTATAAACGCCGCCAGGAAACGTTAATCACGCGTGCTGGCTACGAGTGGGTCATCGAGAACGTCGATAAAGACAATAACGAAGATCGTATTGTCTCGCTCTGTGGTCGCTATCTGAACGCCGCACGCTTTGGATCAGAGGAGTTAAAAAACAGTCCTGAGCAAGGTAAGCCCCAGTGGCCACCTGTCTGGCACAGTGATGAGATCCCCAATGCACTAGAAGATTTTGGTTATTCTGCCAATAAGAAATTCCCGCTCTTCCCGTATAACCGCAATGCCATTTTGGCATTGGCGGATAAGCATTGCCGCGACAGCAGCGGCGAGTTGATTTTTAACCCGCGTACAATCATTAACCGCATCCTGTTAGATATTCTGCGCGATTGCAGAATAGAAGCGGAAAAAACACAGTTCCCGCCAGCAAATTTCGCTGGAATTCATGCCGTTCCCGAGATCGAAGACAAGATTTCACAGATAGTTGTCAACCGGGTTGGCAGTTCGGTGACGCTTGCCGCCATCTGGGGATATGGCATTGATTCATTTGATGAACTACGCGAAAAACTGCCGGGCAGCGTTGCGAGTGCCTTTGGCCTCGATCAACTAGCAGCGCAACTGAATGGCAAAGGTCCCATCATGGAGTCGGCGGAACCAGCAACAAAGAACGCACACGAAACGGCGGGCAAAACAGGCAGTACGCCGGCGGGTAAAAAGATTGACAATCCGGAATTCAAACCGAAAGAAGAGGCAAAATACACTGCCAAATCCGAACTACCCTTTATCAGGGCGGTCCGTGCATGGGTGAATGACAATGTCATTCTGCCGCAGGATGTTGCCCGTGATTTGCGTGCGGCACTGAACGCCTGTTATGAAATTCATGCACAGCCAGAGTTGTTCGGTATGTCTTCTCGGCCACCGCTGAAAGAAGGTCGTTTTACGTTGATTTCACTGCCAAAAGCGGCGTCTGACCCCTCAAGCATTATTACGAACTTTTACTCTGAGCAGGACCTGACCGATCCTTCCCGACGGGTAGATGTGTATAACGCTGCGGTAGCCCTGTTACGTATCCAGTATTACGCCGGTTTAAAGCAAGGCTTTAATTATCCAGAGGCGCAGGAAGACTACACTCGCTATCAAAACTTCATCCAGTGGTGGGTGCCGCAGGCTACGGAAAGCGCCATTAATCACTTCCGGGCGCGTAACTTACAGGATGCGCTTAAAAAGCATCTGCAAAAAGCTCTGCTGCTTGGCCTGGTGACGGGTAAAGAAGAACCGGCGGAGATCGTCAATACCCTATGCCTCACCCAGAAAGGTGTCGGGAGAACCGAAGGGAAAAGTACCGGTCGAACGCTGACGACCTCTCCTTCCGAGATCTGTTTCAGAGGGATTGAGGCGACCCTGCATCCGCACGCCAGCGCCAGAGTCGCCGAAGCCAGGGCGCAGGCGCTCGTAGGATGGGATGATGCCAGAAAAGCGTGGCTTGAACAGGTTGCCATCACTGAGCAAGGCTCAGGCTTGGGCAGCAGTCGTGCGCTGGATGCCGATGTAATATATTCCGCGCTGAAAACAGTGTTAAAACAGCCGCTTGGTGCGGAAATTGAACGTGCGGCGCTCTCCGTCAAACAGGAACTTGCCAGCACGCTAAAAAATGTTCATCTCTTTGCCAACATTAAAGATAGCGACGATTTCCTCAGCCAACTGAACGACTGGCAGACGTTTATTGAGACTGTGCGGACCGAGCACTATCCCACAGGCAGCGCTCAGTACAAACCATCTTCGTGGCTGCTGGGTGAAATTGAAGCCCTCAGAACCGACGCCGAGGAGAGTCTGGCGACTTTAATTGCGTTACTTTCCATTGAAAAACAGAAAGATAGTGCGAAATTGTGGCTGGAGATCTGTCGACTTGACGGTGACTACGTTTCAAGAATCAGCAGCGTACTTGCGCAATGGCAACTGGTACAACCCAAGATCGCGTTCACACTCCAGCAGATGAACGCCAAAGGGGATATCCAGCAACTGACTCTTGCTCTGAATAAAGTGAATGACCGTCTGAAAACACTTGTGAGCGATATCATCGCCTCTGGAGCCGATCAATGACCACCTTGCGCCAACAACTGGCTGAAATGCAAAAAGAACTCGATCTTAGCGTTCAGGCTGGTAAGGCCTCACAAATCATCGATAAATGTAATCTGGTGTGCAGCAAAACTAACACCATTGCCGATAAGTTTGCATTGCTTAAACAGCAATATCCAGCCCAGCAACAACTCCCGCGGGGCATTGCGGTTACCTGGAATGACGAGCAGCGTAGCGAACTGATCGCTGCCGCGAACAGCGTCAAAAGTCTCAAGTTACAGTGGGGACGCTGGCTGAAAAACCAGTCGGTAAACAATCCCGGCGAGGAAGAAAACCTTGTAGATCAGGAAGAGTCGCCACAGAACTCTCTAGATGAGACGCTGGCCGCTTCAGAGGAACCTACCGCTTACGACATCATCCAGAATGATTCCTTGACCCATTGCGTCAGCCAACTCGGCACCCTACACAAGGACCTGAGCAAAGAACTAAAAGATGCCTGGGATGCATGGTTGGAAGAGTTACATCAGCAGGTTCATGTCGATGACAAGACACTGAATTTCCAAAAAAATGCGAACAAATTTGACGATATCGCCTCCGACTATGAGCGTCGACGTCAGGATTTCGAAAACTTAACGCAGTGCCAACCAGTTAGCGGTGAAAAGATTCACCAAATCAAAGCGCTCGCCGAAAAACTGTATTCCCTGCGCGGCATGATGAAAACAGACTGGCCTGACGTGGTGCAAGCATTTTTCAATAGCATTAATGGCCCGCAGAGTCTCCGCCCGACGTTAAGTGCCCTGACGCCCGAGGTGCTTGAGTGGTTAAGGGATGAAGAGATGCTGGATGAGTTCGTGATCACAAGGAAATAGTTTATGTCTACGGCTGATTTGTCCCACTTGCACCAGGCGCTGGACCTGCTCGAAGAGCGGGAAGCGGAACTGCTGGTCTGGGGGGATACGGATGGCGCATTTACCCATGCCGATATCATCTCACTCTTTACCCGGCACCTGCCCTACGAAGATGCAGAGTCGTTACTGGCAGAACTGCAGAATGCTGCCATGCTCTTCAGCGTCCCGACCAGCAAAGGGGGGACGCGCTACCGCACGCGTATGGCGGAATCGGTCTACCTGTTCCGCCACCAGCGTCAATGGTTCCGCGATCAACCGCTTCAGCGAGCCCGGACGCTTGTCGCCGACTACCGTTTCGTCCGTCGCCCGCGCAACTATCCGAAGCGGGAACTTCCGGCGCAAACGGTGCTGAGCAAATGGGTCGACGTCCCGTGGATGAACGAGATTAAACGCAAGGCGCTTTCCCGACTGATCGGCGACTTTTCCATTGCCGGCTTTCAGGAACGCTCAACCGAACGTATTTTGCGCGCCTGGCACTTTCATAGTCATCATGCTCACGCGAAAGAAGCCACCGGGACCATTGTCTGTGCCGGTACGGGGAGTGGTAAAACGCTGGCGTTCTATCTCCCGGCACTCACCTCGCTCCTCAATGATATTCAGCGCGACAACGCACAGCGGGTCAGGACGCTGGCACTGTATCCGCGTAAAGAACTGCTTAAAGATCAGTTCATGGAAACCTGGGGCAAATGTCGTGAACTCGACAGTCAGGCCCTAGCACTGGCAGGACGCAAGATCCGTATTGGTTCTTTTTTCGGTGACACCCCGTTCAACCATCAATACGCAACGAAAGATAAAGACAAGGATATGCCCTTTGATTTACTCCGTTGCACCACGCCGAAATGTCCGGGGCAAATGCACTGGAAAGCAGAAGATATCAAAGCGAAAAGAGAGATTCTTCGTTGTAGCCACTGCGATCACAGCGTAGACAGTGACGAAGTGATCCTGACCCGCGTCTCGCTGATGAAAAACCCGCCTGACATCCTGTTTACTACCACCGAAATGCTCAATCAGCACCTCGGGAATAACCAAACGAATCACCTATTTGGCGTTGGCATCGGCGTAACACCGCCGCCGGTAGTCCTGCTGGATGAAGTACACACCTATGTGGGGAATACCGGTGCGCAGACAGCCTATCTGCTGCGACGCTGGATGCAACTTGCACGCAGCCGCCCCCATTTTGTCGGGCTGTCGGCAACGCTAAGTGACGCCGAACGTTTCTTCGCCGATCTGGTAGGCGCGCATAAAAAACATGTGGCTCTTATCGAACCGAAGCTCCACGAAATGGAAGATGAAGGGGCTGAATATCTGCTGGCATTACGCGGTGATCCGGTCTCGCAAACCGCCCTGCTGTCTACTACTATCCAGACCAGCATGCTCGCCCGGCGTATTCTGGATACGAAAAGGAAAAAATCACGCGGGACATGGGGGCAAAAAACCTTCGTCTTCACCGACGATCTGGATATCAATAACCGACTTTATCATCAACTGTGTGACGCCGAAGGCTGGCGGTCACGTGGTCAAAACTTATACGTTGCGAAACCGCCGCTGGCCGCTCAGCGTCTGGAAACACCGCAAAACAGCCATACGCTGACTCTGGCAGGACAGAACTGGCGTATCGCGCAGGATATTGGTCACCCACTTGACGAAAATGACCGGGCCATCGTTGCCCGAACGTCCAGTCAGGACGTCGGGGTCGATCCTAGAGCGGAAGTGGTAATTGCAACCGCGTCGCTGGAGGTGGGCTTTAACGACCCCTCAGTTGGCATGGTTATTCAGCATAAAGCGCCACGTAACGTTGCCTCCTATTTGCAGCGTAAAGGGCGTGCCGGTCGTTCAAGAACTATGCGTCCGTGGATGGTCGCAGTCCTGTCCGAATTTGGCCGCGACCGCGTCGTTTATCAACGCTATGAAGAGCTCATTAATCCAGAGATAAAAGGACAGTCGTTGCCGATGGGCAACATTCATATCCAGAAAATGCAGGCGGCAATGGCGACACTTGACTGGCTGAGCATGAAGATCCCCGGAAGTAATATCTGGTCATTGCTGAATAAACCGCAGACAAAGCGAGAGTCTCTTGACCATCTTGATCGTATGTTCCACCTGATTACCGCCGTGATCGAACAACATGCGTGGCAGCAGGAGTTGGAAAAGTATCTGTTCTACGCGCTGCGCATCACTGACGAGCAACTTCAGCGTGTACTGTGGTCGCCGCCCCGTTCGATCATGATGGAGTTGCTGCCGACATTAAAACGACAACTCACCACCCAATGGTCGCGGATGGGCCAACCGGAGGCAGACCGTTCGACGGGACGTTCCCCGCTGCCGGCCTTTATTCCTTCAGCGCTATTCAGTGAACTTAATCTGCCGGAACTGGAGATCCATCTCGAGCGGAAGTTCAAGAAACGTGAACATTTGCCCTTTATTCAGGGTCTGAAAGAGTTTGCGCCGGGGCGCATTTCCAAGCGCTATGCCGTTTACTCCGACAATGAAGCAGACTGGCTTATCCCGAACAACTTTGTTCCGGCGATGAATTGCGTTTCGGATGTTGATTTTGAAATTGAGCAGGCTTTCGGCGATACCTGGCAGCCCGAGTGTATCATTGAGTATGAAGGTCAGCCCCCTATTAGGGTCATTCGCCCGATGCAGGTGCTTACGCGCGCGCTGCGATTCGAGCAAAATCTCACCGAGAAAAGCAACTCGCAACTGTACTGGCATACCCGGTTTAACCCAGACGATCAGGCCGATCCGCTCCCCATTCCTGCCGGCCCGTGGACGGACACCCTCCGCTCCATTACGTTCTTTACCCACCAGAACATGACACCTCTCGACGTCACGCGTTACGCCACCCACGCAACAGCCTCATTACGCAATAAAACCAAGCAACAGGCGCATGTGAACTTCAGGTGGGTCGACAATGGCGAGCCTGTCGGGGTTGGCGTGCGGCAGTGGGTGGATGGCGCCCGGCTCAGATTTACGCTGCCGCCCACTCTGCTGCAACGCCTCCGGCATGACCCGGCCATTCAGCGCGCACTGCGAACGCTCTATTTCCAGCATCGGATCAAACATGAACCACGCTTCGAATATGACACGTTCACCGCTGACTGGATCTACGAGTGCTACCTAGCGGCGGTTACGCGGGAATTGGCCACACAGTCGTCTCTGGCAGACTCTATCGCGGAATTAAAAACCCCGGACGGCCGACGTCGACTGACTGATATCGCGGACACACTCTTCCAGGCAGAGAATATCTTTGAAAATAGCGAGGATGGTGAAGACGACGCCGAAAGCCAGGAACTGCAGCAACATTTGCGCAACCTGTTTAAAGAGACCGACATTCTGGAAATGGTGGACAGGCACAGCGCGATCCTGACTCAGGATCTCAGTGATGATGTCGATTTTCAGGACTGGCTACAGCATCTGCTGACAACGACCCTTGCCGGAGCGGTCAAACAAACCAGCCACCTGTTGCTGCCGGATGTCGATGAACGCGGTCTGGTGGTGGATACCGAACTCAACGACGAAGTACTGGACATCTGGCTGACCGAATCAGAACCCGGCGACTGTGGCATCATTACCCGTCTGGAAGACGTTTTTCATCAGGATCCGGTCTCCGTACTGAATCTGTTTATGCGTAGTTTTGCCGCCAGCGATTACGAGCAGATCGACTACGACCTGTTCGAAATGCTTTCGCGGCTCCCCTCTTCCAGCGAGCTCCAGGAGGCCTTAAATGCGATACGTAAGGCCAGCAGCCATCCGCAGCGCCGTGAGGCTAACGCCCACCTCAGAGCGCTGTTGAAGGCGCAGGGATTTGCACTCAGTCACAGTTTTATGTCGGTGTTGCACACACGGGTACTACGTCCGGGCAGCCAGGCATCACATGATGCGCAGATGCTTGCATATCTCAACGCATGGCGGGAACTGGAAGACAAAGCCGGATACGAAATCGCTCTGAATATTTTTGCCCATACCCAAGCGACGCAAGAACTGCCTGACGCCAGTGTGATTAAAGTTTTTGAGCGCTTTTGCAAAATTCAGGGAATGCTCTGGCAGCGCGGCAATGCCATCCGTCAGTCGGTTCTCAGCTATTACAATCCGTTTAAGTCCGGTAACAACCTGACTGAACGACTGCTGCTAAGCTCACTGTTTCAACAGACGGCGTGCAGCATCAGCATCAGCGAGAACGACTGGTTAGCGCAGTTACATCACGCCATTACCCAACACGGCTTTGCAGAACTGCATATCCCGCGCGAGGCCCGCCATCGTATTGTGGAAGTGATCTCTCTGGTGCAGGTGACCCCGATTGAGTACTTTGGTTTGCATCTTTATCCCCGCGAATCCGCCGTGGATTATCAGGATGGCAATCTAGTGTTACGTATTGAACTGGCCGAAGCGCTGCTGTAAGGAACGCAGAAATGGAAGAACAACGACAAATTTTCCTACATGGCCCACTGGGCCAGCGACATTTGCGGGAAATTCTAAGCGCGCAGTTTAGTGGCTTGATCCTCTACCCAGAACCGATCTGGCTGATCTCACCGTGGATGAGCGACTTTGACGTGATTGATAACCGGGGCGGTCAGTGGAGTTTTCTTGATCCTTCATGGGGGGCCCGGATGGTCAGCTTCCAGGAATTGCTCGCCACCGCCGTCAACAATGGCTGTCCGCTACGCATCGTGACACGTGAAGACACGCGCAGCGTGGTCTTTATCGAGCGACTGTTGACGCGCTTATCGCCCGATCACGACATGCAATACCTATATCACGAGAACCTGCACGCCAAGGGGTTGCTGACCAAACATTTCTTTCTGAAAGGATCCATGAATTACACCTGGAGCGGCGCAAACCTGAACGATGAGCATCTGCTGTTTTCAACTAATAATACGGTGATTTCAGATGCGTTGATTGAATTTAGCGGCCAGTACACCTTTGGAGACACCCATGACTGATACTCCTCAATGGGTGCGTGACTTCTTTGGCAACGGAAATTTACTGAAGCTGGACAGGTTGCTAGAAAACGTTGAAAACGCCTACCCTGCGGACTTAAAAACCGTCTTACTGCCGCTCTACGAGAGCGCGACTGACGCTCAGTGGCCGATCATTCTGCCCTGGTGCGATGCTCATCGCTGGGTATTTTTTGCCGCGGCAGAAACGGATCGCACCACGCTGGAGCTCAGCAATGTGTTGAATGCCAGGCTGGGGTCTGCCGATGTTATTGCCGATAGAAGGGTGACTTTCGTCCCCGCGCAGGGAGCGACATCGCTGTCTGAAACGGCTCTGCTGACGCACTGTCCGGCCGGATTTATCCGGATCGAATTACTGCCCACAAAGCAGAAAGATAAACCAGCAAAAGAGCGGGTCTTCGCCGCGCTCAAAGACGTTATCGCCCTGTTTCGTGATAGGCCATCAATCGTACGCACGGTCAAACGTCCCTTTGGGCGGATCTTGAGTGATTTCATTCTGGCGAATAGCCAAAAAGACGAAGCCACAAGCGACGCTTTACTACAGGAACTGAAGAACAACGGCGCGCTTTCGCGACGCAACCTTATGCTGCTTGAACTCCAGCAGGCGGGTAAGTTAGAGAAGTGGGACACGCTGCTGAATCACGATTCGCTTGCTGATTTGGTTCGGGGACGCATTCCCACAACTCTGATGCGGATGCTGCTGAAAGCATACCAGCAGCGCTTTTTTACACCCGACATCCACGGGTATCCGCAGGCCTCCCCGGCGGATCTTCGCCCGCAATGTCTGGCGCTACACCCTCTGTTTACGCAGATGCCTTTTTTATCCCAGGATGAGGCTGACTTTGCGGCGTGGAAAACCTGGGCCACCGGCGTGATGCTTATTGGCGAAGTCGACCTGCTCAACGCGTTACCAGAACGCCTAAAAACCGACTGGTTGAGTGGATTGCACACCTGGGCCAGTCGGCCGTTCTACGTTGTGAGTCCGTCAGCAGCGACAGCGACGGCGTCGCTCCCGGATACGCTGCAACAGCTTGCCGCATATCTGCAAACCTCCCTGACCGCAACGCAAGAGGAGATTACCGGCTACGCACAAACGCTCCACACGCTTGATCAGCAGTTGATAGAGCAGGCGATGGCGGTACCACTGCTGAAAACACTCATCGAGGAGATCCGCCATCTGACCAATCCGCAAATCGTGGGCTGGGATATCTGTTTCTCCCGACTATGTCAGTCAGAAGTCGACAGCAACAGCCTGGTGCAACTGGTCGCGCTGGAAAGTGAAAACTGGCCCGCCGACTCGTTCCATGAAGCGACGATGCTCCAGTTACTATCAAGTCAGGTTCCACCAGACGCGTTCCCGATCCTGCGTAACGTGATGCCTGCCTTTATTGAATGGCTTGAACGTCATCAGTTCAGTCTGAGTAGTACGACGTGGCTAAAGTGGCTGGATGTTCTTGCGATGGAACAAAGCGTCAGTCAGGCGGATATCAAGCTGGCCACAATGGTGACGGACCGCTTCCTACAAGGCTCTGTTAGCCAGGAAGCGTATCAACAGTCCGGTGCCATGCTGGAACTGATCGTCGAACGCGCCAGTTCATTCCGCAACCTGCCAGCGCTGGGCGAGTTGATCGAACTCTTCCTTGATGCTCCGGTGCAGGATCGGGCGACGCTCACCTCGCTGTGGCTCAGCGTTCAGTCTTTTGTGAGCGGAATATGGGCGCGATTAGATCCGACTACTCGTACAGTGATGCGCAACTTGGCGACTGACGTGCTAGGGGAAGGTGCAGAGCGCGTATTTCCGGCTGAGCAGGATAGCTGTACGGCAGATGCAGAAGATGAATTGCCGGACTTATCCGGAGCCAGAGTGGCGATTTATAGCCTGACAGAAGGCGCGGTAAGACGCGCGAAACGGATGCTGGAAACGCTGTTCCCCGGGATCAGAGTGGAGATCAGCCATGCGCACACTGCAACCGACAAGTTGATTAATCAAGCAAAACAGGCTGATTACTTCATCTTTTCTGCAGGCAGCGCCACTCATCAGGCCTTTTACGCGGTCTCAGCACAGCGCAGAGATTTAATCTACCCTACAGGTAAAGGTGCCGGGTCAATGCTGAACGCGTTTATTGCGCACGTTCAGCAGGTCTCTGCAGTAGTGGCATAAAAAAAGGGGCAAATGCCCCTTTTTTATATATTGGCGTTCGCTGCTTTGATATAACTTGTGACCAGATAATCCGTCACTAATGAGATATCTTTCGACAGGTTCTGCAGTTCATTCCATTTACGGACGATAGGCTGACCATCAATATCCGTACCGAAGTTCCACGCGCCACTACTCCATGCACAAAGCGACTTGATGCGATTTAACTCTTCGACAAAACGAGTATAGGAAGGGATCTCAGTCCAGCCAGGTTCACCTTTATAGTCCTGATGCACCTGATCAATTTCATCCATCAGGCTACCCAGTGCAAGAATACCGACGCCGTGTAATAGGCGGGAATAGCGCGGCTTTTTGTCCCAGTCATCGGTAAACACGGTTTCCACCGCCGACCAGAAGTTATTCAGCAGTTTCACCATCTTCCCTTCATCCCCCAACCCTGTCGCAGGGTCACGGAAGCGATACAATGCTCCCTCACGAAGACTAGCATCGATCATTTTGATCATCGAGTTGTCAGCAATAACCCCATCAGGATTGGTTGCCGTTTTGATGCGCCCCGCAAGTGGACCTTCCCCGAAGTTCAGTCGTTGAGTCAGCAGCGAAGGAAACTTACGCATTTGCAGATCGGATGGCAAACGACCGTGGGTATGCGGTGCCAGTTCGTATAACAACGTTTTGGGCAGCGGTTTTGTGGAGTTAACCAGCATAAACTGCTCGCGTTGTTCTTCTGCATCATTAGCGATAAATGCAGAGACCGGCATCATAAACGAGTCGATTTCCGCATCCCGCAAAGCAGCAGTACGTTGTTGACCATCCACAATAAACCCTGGCTTCTCAAAATCCTTATCTTCGGAGAAAGGTATCACCAGATGCCCCATGTCGCCATTATCTGTAAGCGGTTCAAAACGCACACGCTTATCAAAAGCGATAATCACCGGGTTTGGTATCATCGGGTTTTTACTCTCAATATAGCGCTGAATTTCGCGAATATGGTTACGTACTTCTGGACGCTGATAACCAACCAAATTCTCTTCACCGCGACGAATTCGCGAAATCGCTGCAATTTTGCTGATCTGTTTACCTTCTATCGCAAGGCTATAGAGTTGCCTCTCCTCACCCTGTCGGATTCGCAGGGCGGGAACACGATATTCACTCATGACAGTTCCTCTGAGCGTAATGACAATGTGTGCTGTAAACGGTTGTACAACACCTGAATATTATGGAAACCGCGGCGACGGTTACGTTCTGCTCCGCGGAAAATGATGACGTTGATACCGATGGCCTGGCAAATATTGCACTGGCATTGTTTCCAAGGACGTTCTCCCAGCGTACGCTCATAATCCGCACGGATTTTATCGGCCTCTTTTTCACCCGAATGGAGGCGTTCATATGCCAGGACTGCATCAAGAGTTTTCTCAAGGGACAAAGCCCCTTTATCATATTCAAACAGGGCAGTCATGGCATCCTTTTCCAGATGTCGTGCAATATCCTGATCAATCACGCCAGATTTTATTTTGCGACTCAAGCTTGGATTCGCATCAAACTGAGGGACACGCACAGCGGTATAGGCCGGGCCATCAGGCGTATGATAGTTGTTTTTCCGATCTTTGAAGGCTTGCTGCAGCGGTGTTGTTGAGTCAATACTGGTCACACCAAACTTGATAAAGTCGGCGAAACTCTCTGGACGGGCAATGCCAAGCAAGTGAACACGTGTATCACTTTTCAGCAGCGGTTTAATCTCTTCGAGAGTCTCAAGGATCTGCGCCGTTTTCAACGGCACCATCCCCCCCATGGTGATATTTCTGTATCCCATGGCCAGCAGGGCCTCTACAGACTGACGATAGGAAGTTTTGCTCCATCCATGTGCAACGCCAAAGGGAGTAAAACAGGACTTTTGAGACTTGTTTAAAAACTCTTGAGCCAAGGTCAGAGTGATATCTTGGCGTCGGCGACATTCAGCCAATACTTCGCCACTGAATACTTCACCTGGTTTCTCATAGCCAAAGACAATGTGATCGAGAGAAACGCCATGGTTAAAGCGGGAAGTTTCGTAGAACTCAATCACCTCTTCCACACGGTATGGGGGGACGTCCTGGTTAACATAGGTGAAGGCTCCGCAATCACCCATGGTTTCCATATTTTCCGGAAGACGGAAAAAGTGCTTCATTCCATTACGGAAATAACGCAAACGCTGGGCACGGGTATATTTGCTCTCACCGCCACCAAGACCATCTACTACAGCTTTAGAAACCAGCATACCATCATAAGGATGAGGAAAAACCTCATGCGGATAATGATCGTCACGTTGACGCACGCGATGTTCGTTACGCGTTTCGCGGAAGAAGTCAAAACTGGGATCGATAAAATCCTGACTATCAGGGAAAAAATACTTTAGCTTCGACAACTTACTCTCCTGTGACGCCACTGCTAAGCCTCAAAAAACGGGGGATTCTACCATGAAACCCAGGCAAGTAGCATTAAGGTTTAGCCTCTCTAAGGGCCTTAAACTCAGCCCGAAAACGTTTTTCCTCAAATGAATTTCCCGAGTCACGAAATTCACGCAACGCATGTGTTGCACTGATACCAGGATTTTGTTCCATAAGCTTTAAAATGAATGACTTAACTTCCTCCGGGCTACGACGAATTCCTTTTTTCACTTCACGCTCAGGTAACTCCTTGAGTTCTTCTATTAACTTTTGAGATAGCTCATTTAAATCATTGAGTTGTTTTGACGTAAATTCGTTCACAATGTATTTTGCCACACTGATATTAAGCATAAGCATATTGCATCTCAACCACTGAGCTATATTTTGGTTGGTTTTGAAAAGGTATGCATTCAGCCTACTATTGATTTTTTTGGAAGTTATAATAAGCAGTTGTTTTTTTGCATCAACCAAATATTCAAGACCATTAATGATATCCAGTTCAATTGCATTAATATAATCTGGGGAACCACAGATTATATAATATTCTTTTTTTCTTTTTTTCATTAACTCTACAATAGATGTAGGATGCTTAGATTTAAAAATAGATCTATTGGTTATTTCTTTCCACCATGTTCTATGAAAACTTTTTCCTGCATATTCTTGAGAATACAATGGTATTGATTCGTCATATCCAACAGCAAAGGTCGCTTTATAAGGTACAACATTGTCTTTGTGGTGAAGGAGGCCTAAGCCAGCAGAAAGAACCCATAAATCAATAGGATAATCATCTAAGATGGCTTTAGCTGTCGCCCAATGCCCACCTTTATAAAGATCCTTTGCACATACAGTTGCAGAGGTAGAAATAGCTTCATTCAGAGCATTGCACCAAGAATTCACGAGCACATTTGAAGGTGTTCGGCCTGATGAAAATTGACTCAGACTCAATATATCCCTACTACCGTAGTGTTTGCCGTTTGTACATGTTGTTATTAAGTTAATGTTGCTCACAATCGCCCCCCAGAATCGTGTTACACAAGCTACAGGAGAAAAAAGGGGATGACAAGAACGGAGTTATCAGTCCCTGAAAAAATTTTCAGGGACTGATGTTAGTGAGGAATATACTCGAAATACTCATCTTGAGAATGAGAACATTTTTGGCATCGCCTCAGAATGCCTTTTTCCTCAAGAGAGAGACAAAAATTTCGACATGACTCAAGAAGAATGTCGGGACTTTCATTTTTATTCTTAGAAATCAAAGCTCTAGCTAGAGTGTCGTAACTAAAACCTCCCGTTGAGTGCGATACAATACTCATCGCAAGTTGAGTATCGAAAGTTTTCATAGTGCACCTCTGAATCGCCAGAATAATACAGTTATAAAAAAGTATGGGTTATAGTTCAAGCTGGCTTTTCAAATTTACGCATAGCAAGCGTCAGGAATTAGATTATTTACCAAAGTCATAAGGACTAACTTCCTTTTCCCGATTCGCATCCAAAAAATCAGCCCACCACTGCAGCATCAGTCTGCGCTCATCCAGATGCTCGGCCTTATGAATATAAGCCGCACGTACAGAGTTACGCTCCATATGGCTCATCTGCCGTTCAACCGCATCCCTCGACCACAATCCCGATTCTATCAATGAACTACAGGCCATTGTTCTGAAACCATGTCCACAAACCTCTACCTTCGTGTCATAACCCATAACGCGCAGCGCCTTGTTCACCGTGTTCTCACTCATCGGTTTACGATGGTCGTGATCGCCAATGAAAACAAAATCGCGCTCGCCACTAAGTTTGTGTACCTGTTTAAGGATTGCTAACGCCTGACGAGATAACGGCACCAAATGAGGCGTACGCATTTTTGAACCACGCTGGGAGTGCTTCACCCCTTCAATAGCTTCTCGCTCTGCTGGGATCGTCCACATCGATGTTTCAAAATCGATCTCAGACCAACGAGCAAAACGCAGTTCACTTGAACGAATAAATACAAGGAGGGTTAGCTCAACGGCAAGGCGGGTCAAAGGTCTACCCGTATAGCTGTCAATGCGCTGAAGCAGTTCGGGGGTACGTTTCAACTCCAATGCAGGTCTATGCTGCCTGTTACTTGAAGCAACAGCACCAACCATTTCCTGTGCGGGATTGTAATCAAGTAAACCACTCTGAACGGCATATCTCATAATTGCAGTAGTGCGCTGCTGTAGACGGGATGCCACCTCAAGTCGCCCCGACAACTCTACCGCTTTGATTGGGACTAGAAGGTCTCTAGTTTTAAGATCAGCAATATTTCGCTTACCTATGGCAGGGAAGAGATTATCCTCCAGACTTTTCAGTACTCGTCGGCTATGTTCTTCCGACCACTTTTTATTTGTGGCATGCCACTCAATAGCAAGTTGTTCGAAAGTACGTGCTTCTTCCTGCTCAACCTTATCATTTTTCTTTTTATCTCCCGGATCGATGCTGTTTGCCAAAAGCTTACGAGCCTCATCACGACGAGCCCTTGCATCAGCGAGTGACACATCAGGATAAACACCCAGAGCCAGCATCTTTTGCTTTCCGCCAAATCGGTATTGCAAACGCCAGTATTTAGAACCATTGGGATGGACGAGAAGATGCATACCGTTGCCATCAGTCAGCTTATATTGCTTATCCGTTGGCTTGGCTGTTCTGACTTTGATATCTGTTAGAGCCATGCTTATCCCCTCCCTGTTGGTACAAGCATTATCGAACCGGAAATACCATCATCTGTACCAACATCTGTTGGTAGATGTACGTTGAAGTAGGTTGACCTTGAGAGAGTTAATATAGCGGGAATAATGGGTAAATACTGGATTTCAGACACAAAAAAAGACGTCCGTTGACGTCTATTGATGTTCCGATGGTGCCGAAGGCCGGACTCGAACCGGCACGTATTTCTACGGTTGATTTTGAATCAACTGCGTCTACCGATTTCGCCACTCCGGCACGGAAAGGTATGCGGAAAACGTTGTGGATTATACCTGCCACACGCAACCATGCAAGCACCAGCACGTGTTAACCTCGCTAAGTGTCGAAAAAAACAGCACAACTTAGCCGCGATCACATTAGTCTTAATCCCCCCTTCCGCCAAGCGCCCTGCCCCCACATGCTCTACACTCTCAGTTCAACACCACACTGAGAGATACACGATGTCTATCATAAAAAGCTACGCCGCGAAAAATGCCGGAGCAGAACTGGAAGTCTGGGAATACGATGCCGGGGAGCTGCTGCCCGAAGACGTTGAGGTTAAAGTAGATTACTGCGGGATCTGCCACTCGGACCTGTCGATGATCGATAACGAATGGGGGTTCTCTCAATATCCGCTGGTTGCCGGCCACGAGGTGATTGGTCACGTGGTAGCACTGGGCAGCGCGGCACAGAATAAAGGTCTGAAGATTGGTCAACGGGTGGGCATTGGCTGGACGGCGCGAAGCTGCGGTCACTGCGATGCCTGTATTGATGGCAACCAGATTAACTGTACCGAAGGTTCGGTACCAACCATCCTCAACCACGGCGGCTTTGCCGATAAGCTGCGCGCCGACTGGCAATGGGTTATTCCTCTGCCGGACAACATTGATATCGAAACCGCAGGCCCAATGCTGTGCGGCGGTATCACCGTCTTTAAACCGCTGCTGATGCATCACGTCACCGCCACCAGCCGCGTAGGGGTGATTGGGATTGGTGGTCTGGGGCATATCGCCATTAAGCTGCTGCGCGCAATGGGTGCCGAAGTTACAGCGTTCAGCTCCAATCCGTCGAAAGAGCAGGAAGTGCGGGCGATGGGCGCAGATCACGTGGTCAACAGCCGCTCGCCGGAAGCGCTCAAAGAACTAGCGGGTCAGTTTGACCTGATCATCAATACCGTCAACGTCGACCTGAACTGGCAGCCGTACTTCGAAGCGCTGGCCTCGGGCGGCAACTTCCACACCGTCGGCGCGGTGCTGACGCCGCTGCCGGTACCGGCGTTTACCCTGATTGGCGGCGACCGTAGCGTCTCCGGTTCAGCGACGGGTAACCCGTTCGAGCTGCGTAAGCTGATGAAGTTTGCTGGTCGCAGCAAAGTAGCGCCCATCACCGAGCAGTTCCCGATGTCTAAAATCAACGATGCCATCCAGTACGTGCGTGACGGTAAAGCCCGTTACCGCGTAGTGCTGAAGGCTGATTTCTGATGTTTATCCGGCGGCGTTCTGCCGCCGGTTCTTCTCTACGCCGTTAAGCTTTTGCAAAAGCTGCGAAAACCTCCGCTACAGCAACGGCTCCCGGGTCCGGCACGCCGTTGAGGTTGTCGCTGTTCACGTACGATGCGCGCCCCGCTTTCGCTTTTTGCATCGTCGCCGTGCTTTCAGCCCCCTGTTGCGCCGCCGCAATAGCTTCCGTCAGCCCTTTATCACGCAGCGCTTCCAGCGCCGGTTGTAGGGCATCGATTAACGTACGGTCGCCAGGTGCGGCGCCACCGTAGAATTTCATCTGCTTTAATCCTGCGAGCAGCGCATTCGGCAGCGTCTCTCTCTGTGCTAACGCTTGTCCTGCTGCGGTAAAGAACAACGACATCAGCACGCCGCTGGAACCTCCCATCACCGTTGCCAGCCGTTCGCCAATCAGTTGTAGCAGCTGCGCCGGGTTGTTCAGCGGCAGCACATTCTGCTCAAGCTGCGTGGCGATATCCTGCGCGCCCAGCGCAAAGGTCGAGCCGGTGTCGCCATCGCCCACTTTAGCATCCAGCGCGTTCAGTCGGCTCTCAAGCCCCTGCAACGTCTGGGTCGCCTGCGCCACCAGCGCATGCACCTGCGGATTCTCCGACGGCAGAACCTCCAACGCGTCGTGCACTTTGGCATGCGTCAGCGTTCTCAGTGGCGCAAAGGCCACCGCCTTCACCCAACCGGTGGTCTCAACATCCGCCAGCAGCGCTTGTTCGATGACCTGGTTAAGGACGATCAGCGACAGCGAGAAACCTTTCATATCCAGCGAGCTGACCAGCGTCGCCGGGCCAATCAGATAGGCTATCTGCTCACGTAGCGAAGAGTGCGCCAGCTCTTTGGTGAGCAGCGCCATCTCCAGCTCCGACACGCCGCCCAGGTTGTTGATCAACACCGCCACACGGTTGTCGCCTGCTGATGCCCTCAGGGTCTCAACCAGCGCGCCAATCAGCTGTTTGCTGTTATGGCTGTTGACCGTCGAGGCGCCCGGCTCGCCGTGAATACCGAGCCCCAGTTCCACCAGGCCGGGTTTAATGCGATCTTCCGTTTCCCCTCCGGGCAGATTGCAGGTTTCCATCGCCAGTCCCAGGCTGAACACGCCCCGGCTCGCCTGCCGGGCTATCTCGAGCACTTCGCTAAGCGATTTCCCCTGCTCCGCTGCGTGTCCCGCGACTTTATGTACCATCGCCGTGCCTGCAATGCCGCGCGGCTGTTTGTTATCCGGTAGCGCGACATCGTCAGAGACAATGACCATTTCAACCTTCAGGCCGTAACGTTTGGCTTTTTCGGCGGCAAGACCGAAGTTGAGGCGGTCGCCGGTGTAGTTTTTAACAATCAGCAGGCAGCCGCGATCGCCCGTGACCGCCACGATGGCATTTAGTACCGCATCCACACTTGGGGAGGCGAAGAGATCGCCGCATACCGCAGCGGTGAGCATGCCTCTGCCGACAAAGCCCGCGTGCGCCGGTTCATGGCCGGAGCCGCCGCCGGAGATTATCGCCACCCGGCTTTTATCCCAGTCGCTGCGGGCGACGATACGAATCGCCGGGTCGATATCCAATCGCACCAGGTTCGCGTGAGGTGCAGACAACACTAAGCCTTCTAGCGCATCATCGACAAGGTGTTTGCGCTCGTTAAAGAAGAATCTGGACATAACCTTCCAAAAAAAAGAAAACCGTATGCAAAGCATAGTTCGCGCTGGATAAAGCGCCGCAAAACAGACAATTTACCGCCGCGAGATGCCGTTGTTTTGCCTATACTCGACGCAGAATAAATGGAGGATTACCCATGAGCGCACCTTTGCTGATTGCACGCACCCAGGACACACAGCTTGAACTGCTGCCCAATATGGCCAACCGCCACGGGTTAATTACTGGTGCCACCGGTACCGGGAAAACGGTCACCCTGCAAAAGATAGCGGAGTCGTTCTCGGAGATTGGCGTGCCGGTATTTATGGCCGACGTGAAAGGCGACCTGACCGGCGTTGCCGAAGAAGGTCAGGCATCGGAAAAACTTACCGCCCGGTTGACGAAAATCGGCGTCACCGACTGGGAACCACACGCAAACCCGGTAGTGGTGTGGGATATCTTCGGCGAGAAGGGACATCCGGTGCGGGCAACGGTGTCCGACCTCGGCCCACTGCTACTGGCTCGCCTGCTCAATCTCAACGAGGTGCAGTCCGGGGTATTGAACATCATCTTTCGTATTGCTGACGATCAAGGGCTGTTGCTGCTGGACTTCAAAGACCTGCGCGCGATAACCCAGTACATCGGCGATAACGCGAAATCCTTCCAGAACCAGTACGGCAATATCAGCAGTGCCTCCGTGGGGGCGATCCAGCGCGGGCTGCTGACGCTGGAGCAACAAGGTGCCGAACACTTCTTCGGTGAGCCAATGCTGGATATCAAAGACTGGATGCGTACCGACAGCAACGGCAAAGGCATCATCAATATCCTCAGCGCGGAAAAGCTTTACCAGATGCCGAAGCTGTACGCCGCCAGCCTGCTGTGGATGCTCTCCGAGCTGTACGAGCAGTTGCCGGAGGCCGGCGATGTGGAAAAACCAAAGCTGGTGTTTTTCTTCGATGAGGCGCACCTGCTGTTCAACGATGCGCCACAGGTGCTGCTGGATAAAATCGAGCAGGTGATACGCCTGATTCGCTCCAAGGGTGTGGGGGTCTATTTTGTTTCGCAGAATCCGTCGGATATCCCCGATGCGGTGCTCGGGCAGTTGGGCAACCGCGTGCAACACGCCCTGCGCGCCTTTACGCCGAAGGATCAGAAAGCGGTAAAAACCGCTGCGCAGACCATGCGCGCAAACCCGGCGTTCAGCACAGAGCAGGCGATTCAGGAGTTGGGAACCGGGGAAGCGCTGATCTCGTTCCTTGATGAGAAAGGCAGCCCGTCGGTGGTGGAGCGGGCGATGGTGATTGCACCGTGTTCGCGGATGGGGCCGGTAACCGATGACGAGCGCAACGGCTTAATCAACAATTCACCGCTGTACGGTAAATACGAGGATGACGTTGACCGCGAATCAGCGTTCGAGATGCTGCAAAAAGGTGTGCAGAACAGCGCAGGACAGGCGGATGCACCACCGGCCAAAAGTCAGCAGGGTGTTGATGACGGCATACTTGGCGGGCTGAAAGATATTATCTTCGGCACCACCGGTCCACGCGGCGGTAAGCATGATGGTCTGGTGCAAACGGCGGCAAAAAGCGCCGTGCGCCAGGTGACCAATCAGATTGTGCGTGGGATGTTGGGTAGCCTGCTGGGCGGACGGCGGCGTTAGTGTTGTATCGTTTGTTTGCCGGATGGCGGCGTAAACGCCTTATCCGGCCTACATGATCCCGTAGCCCAGGCGAGCGACAGCGACCCCAGGGATAGCGCCAATTTACAAAAGGAATACAACGATTTCAGGCATAAAAAACCCGGCGTCGCTATTGCTCGGCCGGGCAACAAGAGGGGTTACGCTTTTCGCATCATCAGCCAAAGGCTTATCAGGAAGAAGCTGGCGCTTGGCAACAGCGCGCCAATAATCGGCGGGATACCGTATACCAGCGTGAGCGGGCCGAATATCTGGTCAAGCACATAGAACACGAAGCCAAAGCTGATCCCTGTCACCACTCGCACGCCCATCGGTACGCTACGCAGTGGGCCAAAAATAAACGACAGCGCCATGAGCATCATCACCGCCACGGAAAGCGGCTGGAATACTTTGCTCCACATATTCAACTGGTAGCGCCCGGCATCCTGACCGCTGGCGTGCAGGTACTTCACGTAGTTGTGCAGCCCGCTGATGGACAGCGCATCCGGATCCAGCGCCACGACGCCCAGCTTGTCCGGCGTGAGGGTCGTTTTCCAGGTTCCGCTCACCGTCTGTGAACCGGTAATCTGTTTCGGGTCAGAAAGGTTAGATTCATCCACCTGCGACAGACGCCAGACCTTCTGTTCAGTATCGAATTTGGCGCTGGCCGCATAGCGCACGGACTGTAGCCGACGCTCATTATTGAAGCTGTAGATACTCACGCCACCGAGCTCATCGGTGCCCTTTACCCGTTCGATATAAACAAAACTGTGGCCATCTTTCGCCCACATCCCTTGCTGGGTCGAAAGCAGTGAGCCGCCGTACATCTGCTGCGCACGGTAGTTACGCGCCATCTGCTCGCCCTGCGGCGCGACCCATTCACCCATCGCCATCGTCAGCAGTACCAGCGGAATCGCGGTTTTCATCACCGACAGCGCGACCTGCATACGGGTAAAGCCGGAGGCTTGCATGACCACTAACTCACTGCGCTGAGCCAGCATTCCCAGCCCTAGCAGCGCACCAAGCAGCGCCGCCATCGGGAAGAAGATCTGCACGTCTTTCGGCATGCTGAGAAGGGTATAGATACCCGCACCCAGCGCGTCATAGCTCCCCTGCCCGGCTTTTTTCAACTGGTCGACAAACTTAATGATGCCGGACAGCGACACCAGCATGAACAGCGTCATCATGATGGTGGTGAAAATGGTTTTACCGATATAGCGGTCTAGTACACCAAATGGCTGCATTATACCGCTCCTTTATTGGTCAAGCGGGCGCGGAGGCGGCGCATTGGGACGGTATCCCACAGGTTCAGCCCCACGGCCAGCGCGATATACAGCAGGTTAACCGCCCACATCCATACCGCCGGGTCGAGCTTGCCTTTGCCCGCATTCGACTTCAGCGAGGTTTGCAGCAGGAAGAACACCAGATAGAGCAACATCGCCGGCAGCATCGAAAGCACACGCCCCTGGCGCGGGTTGACCACGCTCAGCGGAACCACCATCAGCGCCATGATAAACACCGTTAGCACCAGCGTAATGCGCCAGTGTAGCTCTGCGCGGGCACGGTTAGTATCCGTATTCCACAACGTACTCATGCTCATCTGCTCAGTGTCTGTCGGGTCGGCCGCTACCGTTTGATGGCCGATAATCGCCTGGTAGTTTTTGAAATCGGTAATGCGGAAATCGCGCAGCATGGCGGTACCTTCAAAGCGGGTACCCTGATTTAAGGTCACCACCTGAGAGCCATCTTTGCGCTGGGAGAGCTGCCCGGAATCGGCCACGACCACCGAAGGACGCGCGCTGCCTTTTGGCCGCAGCTGTGCCAGGAAGACATCGTGGAAGCTAGCGCCATTAACGCCTTCAATAAATAACACCGCGTTTCCGTCAGTTGACTGCTGGAACTGCCCTTGCGCCAGCGCCGCCATGCCAGGGTTGGCTTTGGCTTCAGCCAGCACTTCGTCCTGATGGCGGGACGACCATGGCCCCACCCACATCACGTTGACCGCCGCAACGATACCGGTAAACAGCGCCAGCACCATTGCCGCTTTAATCAGTACAGCTTTACTCAGGCCGCAGGCATGCATCACCGTAATTTCACTTTCGGTATACAATTTACCCAGCGTCATGAGGAGGCCCAGGAACAAGCTCAGCGGTAGGATAAGCTGCGCCATCTCGGGCACGCCGAGCCCCAACAAAGAGAGGACCAGGTTTGTCGGGATATCACCGTCAACCGCCGCGCCAAGGATCCTCACCAGTTTCTGACAAAAGAAGATCAAAAGCAGAATGAAGAGGATGGCAAGCTGGCTTTTTAGCGTCTCCCGCACCAGATATCGTATGATTATCACTATAAATACGCCCGTAAAAACCCGTCTTATTGCAGGAAAATAGCTTGTTTCATGGCTTAAACGTCATTTATTCTCTTGAGTCGTCGAAATCATCGCTAAGATTAAATGACTCAGCGGTTTCACGTTTCATGACCTGTTCTGACGTGCCAGGACCGTAATAACGTTAAGATTAACACGAAGTCACCGCAACAGCGGAAATGAGTTACGTAAGCTTGCAATTCTATCCGTAGCCACCGCCGTTGTCTTTAAGATTCAGGAGCGTAGTGCATGGAGTTCAGTGTAAAAAGTGGTAGCCCGGAGAAACAGCGGAGTGCCTGTATCGTCGTAGGCGTATTCGAACCACGTCGGCTCTCTCCCATCGCCGAACAGCTCGATAAAATCAGCGACGGTTATATCAGTGCGCTGCTGCGTCGCGGCGAACTGGAAGGCAAACCGGGGCAGACCTTATTGCTGCACCACGTACCAAACGTGCTCTCAGAGCGAATTCTGCTGATTGGCTGCGGGAAAGAGCGCGAGCTCGACGAGCGCCAGTACAAGCAGGTCATTCAGAAAACCATCAACACCCTGAATGACACCGGTTCAATGGAAGCCGTCTGCTTCCTGACCGAACTGCACGTTAAAGGGCGCAATAACTACTGGAAAGTGCGCCAGGCGGTTGAAACCGCGAAAGAGACGCTGTACAGCTTCGACCAGCTCAAAACCAACAAAAGCGAGCCGCGTCGTCCGCTGCGTAAAATGGTCTTCAACGTGCCAACCCGCCGTGAACTGACCAGCGGCGAACGTGCTATCCAGCACGGTCTGGCGATTGCCGCCGGTATCAAGGCGGCGAAAGACCTCGGCAACATGCCGCCAAACATCTGTAACGCAGCTTACCTGGCCTCTCAGGCGCGTCAGCTGGCGGACAGCTACAGCAAAAACGTCATCACCCGCGTCATCGGCGAACAGCAGATGAAAGAGCTGGGAATGCACTCCTACCTCGCGGTCGGCAACGGTTCACAGAACGAATCGCTGATGTCAGTCATCGAGTATAAAGGCGTGGAATCTGAAGACGTTCGTCCGATTGTGCTGGTAGGTAAGGGACTGACCTTCGACTCGGGCGGTATCTCCATCAAGCCATCCGAAGGCATGGATGAGATGAAGTACGACATGTGCGGCGCGGCGGCGGTGTACGGCGTGATGCGTATGGTGGCCGAACTGCAGCTGCCGATTAACGTTATCGGCGTGCTGGCGGGCTGTGAGAACATGCCGGGTGGCCGCGCGTATCGTCCAGGCGACGTGCTGACCACCATGTCCGGCCAGACCGTTGAAGTGCTGAACACCGACGCCGAAGGCCGTCTGGTACTGTGCGACGTGCTGACCTACGTTGAGCGCTTCGAGCCAGAAGCGGTTATCGACGTGGCGACGCTGACCGGCGCCTGCGTGATTGCCCTCGGCCATCACATCACCGGCCTGATGTCGAACCACAACCCGCTGGCGCACGAGCTGATTGGCGCGTCCGAGCAATCTGGCGACCGCGCATGGCGTCTGCCGCTGGGCGATGAGTATCAGGAGCAGTTGGAATCTAACTTTGCGGATATGGCCAACATCGGCGGCCGTCCCGGCGGTGCGATTACCGCGGGCTGCTTCCTGGCGCGCTTTACCCGTAAGTACAACTGGGCGCACCTGGACATCGCGGGCACCGCATGGCGCTCCGGTAAGGCCAAGGGCGCAACCGGTCGTCCGGTGGCGCTGCTGTCGCAGTTCCTGCTCAATCGCGCGGGTTTTAACGGCGAAGAGTAATGTGTGAATGCCGGATGGCGCTGCGCTTATCCGGCCTACAAAACTGTACGCTGTAGGCCTGATAAGACGCGCGAGCGTCGCCATCAGGCAATAAGGCCGGGTCGCCCGGCCTTGTATTTAAATCCACCACAAGAAGCCCCATATATGAAGAATGCGACGTTCTATCTTCTGGACAATGACACCACCGTCGACGACCTCAGCGCCGTCGAGCAACTGGTGTGTGAAATTGCCGCAGAACGTTGGCGCGCGGGCAAGCGCGTGCTGATCGCCTGCGAAGACGAGCAGCAGGCCATTCGCCTGGATGAAGCCCTGTGGAGCCGTCCTCCGGACAGTTTTGTGCCGCATAATCTGGCGGGCGAAGGCCCAAGAGGCGGTGCGCCGGTGGAGATAGCCTGGCCTGCCAGGCGCAACAGCAGCCCACGGGATATACTGATAAGTCTGCGGGTAAACTTTGCAGATTTTGCCACCGCTTTCACAGAAGTGGTAGACTTCGTCCCTTACGAAGAAACTCTGAAACAACTCGCACGCGATCGCTACAAAGCCTACCGCGTGGCTGGTTTTAACCTGAATACGGCAACCTGGAAATAATGGAAAAGACATATAACCCGCAAGATATCGAACAGCCGCTTTACGAGCACTGGGAACAGCAGGGCTATTTCAAGCCTAACGGCGACGAAAGCAAAGAGTCCTTCTGCATCATGATCCCGCCGCCGAACGTCACCGGCAGTTTGCATATGGGTCATGCTTTCCAGCAAACCATCATGGACACCATGATCCGCTACCAGCGCATGCAGGGCAAAAACACCCTGTGGCAGGCCGGTATCGACCACGCGGGTATCGCCACTCAGATGGTGGTTGAGCGTAAGATTGCCGCTGAAGAAGGGAAAACCCGTCACGACTACGGTCGCGATGCCTTCATCGACAAAATCTGGCAGTGGAAAGCGGAATCCGGCGGCACCATTACCCGTCAGATGCGCCGTCTCGGCAACTCCGTTGACTGGGAGCGCGAGCGCTTCACTATGGACGAAGGTCTTTCCAATGCCGTGAAAGAAGTCTTTGTTCGCCTGTACAAAGAAGACCTGATTTACCGTGGCAAGCGCCTGGTGAACTGGGACCCGAAACTGCGCACCGCCATCTCTGACCTGGAAGTGGAAAACCGCGAGTCCAAAGGCTCGATGTGGCACATCCGCTATCCGCTGGCCGACGGCGCGAAAACCGCAGACGGTAAAGATTATCTGGTCGTCGCCACTACCCGTCCGGAAACCATTCTCGGCGATACTGGCGTGGCCGTGAACCCGGAAGATCCGCGTTATAAAGATCTGATCGGCAAATTCGTGATGCTGCCGCTGGTTGACCGCCGTATTCCAATCGTTGGCGACGAACACGCCGATATGGAAAAAGGCACCGGCTGCGTGAAGATCACCCCGGCGCACGACTTTAACGACTACGAAGTCGGGAAACGTCACGCCCTGCCGATGATCAACATTCTGACCTTTGACGGCGACATCCGCGAAACCGCGGAAGTGTACGACACCAAAGGCGAAGAGTCTGACGTTTACTCCAACGCGATTCCGGCTGAATTCCAGAAGCTGGAACGCTTTGCTGCCCGTAAAGCGATCGTCGCTGCCGTTGACGCCCTGGGCCTGCTGGAAGAAATTAAACCGCACGACCTGACCGTCCCTTATGGCGACCGTGGCGGCGTGGTTATCGAACCGATGCTGACCGACCAGTGGTACGTGCGTGCTGACGTGCTGGCGAAACCAGCGGTTGAAGCCGTTGAAAACGGTAGCATTCAGTTCGTGCCGAAGCAGTACGAAAACATGTACTTCTCCTGGATGCGCGATATTCAGGACTGGTGTATCTCCCGTCAGCTGTGGTGGGGTCACCGTATCCCGGCATGGTACGACAACGACGGCAACGTCTACGTTGGCCGTACAGAAGACGAAGTGCGTCAGGAAAACAACCTCGGCGCCGACGTTGCGCTTCGTCAGGACGAAGACGTTCTCGATACCTGGTTCTCCTCCGCGCTGTGGACTTTCTCCACCCTCGGCTGGCCGGAAAACACCGACGCCCTGCGTCAGTTCCACCCGACCAGCGTGATGGTTTCCGGCTTCGACATCATCTTCTTCTGGATTGCCCGCATGATCATGATGACCATGCACTTCATCAAAGATGAAAACGGCAAGCCGCAGGTGCCGTTCCATACCGTCTACATGACCGGTCTGATTCGTGACGACGAAGGCCAGAAGATGTCCAAATCCAAGGGTAACGTTATTGACCCGCTGGATATGGTCGACGGCATCTCCCTGCCGGAGCTGCTGGAAAAACGTACCGGCAACATGATGCAGCCGCAGCTGGCTGAGAAGATTGCCAAGCGTACCGAGAAGCAGTTCCCGAACGGTATCGAGCCGCACGGCACCGACGCCCTGCGCTTTACCCTGGCGGCGCTGGCCTCGACCGGTCGCGATATCAACTGGGATATGAAGCGTCTGGAAGGTTACCGTAACTTCTGTAACAAGCTGTGGAACGCCAGCCGCTTCGTGCTGATGAATACTGAAGATCAGGATTGCGGTTTTAACGGCGGCGAAATGACCCTGTCGCTGGCAGACCGCTGGATCCTGGCTGAATTCAACCAGACCGTGAAAGCGTACCGAGAAGCGCTGGATAACTTCCGCTTCGACATCGCCGCGGGCATTCTGTACGAGTTCACCTGGAACCAGTTCTGCGACTGGTATCTGGAGCTGACCAAGCCGGTGATGACCGGCGGTTCCGAGTCTGAACTGCGCGGCACACGCAATACGCTGGTCACCGTGCTGGAAGGTCTGCTGCGCCTGGCGCACCCGATCATCCCGTTCATCACTGAAACCATCTGGCAGCGCGTGAAGGTCATTTGCGGTATTACCGCCGATACCATCATGCTGCAGCCGTTCCCGGAATATAACGCCGCGCAGGTTGATGAAGCCGCGCTGGCTGATACCGAATGGCTGAAGCAGGCGATCGTTGCCGTGCGTAACATTCGTGCGGAAATGAACATCGCCCCGGGCAAACCGCTGGAGCTGCTGCTGCGTGGTTGCAGCAAAGATGCGGAGCGTCGTGTGAACGACAACCGCGGCTTCCTGCTGAACCTGGCACGTCTGGAAAGCATCACCGTGCTGCCTGCCGATGACAAAGGTCCGGTTTCCGTGACCAAAATCATCGACGGCGCCGAACTGCTGATCCCGATGGCTGGCCTCATCAACAAAGAAGATGAGCTGGCGCGCCTGGCGAAAGAAGTGGCGAAAATCGAAGGTGAGATTGCCCGTATCGAAGGCAAACTCTCAAACGTTGGTTTCGTCGCTCGCGCACCGGAAGCGGTGATCGCCAAAGAGCGTGAGAAGCTGGACGGTTACGCAGAAGCCAAAGCGAAGCTGATTGAGCAGCAGGCGGTTATCGCCGCGCTGTAATCAGCGTGCCTGTACGTTTGCCGGATGGCGCTGCGCTTATCCGGCCTACGGGCAGCATCAGCGTAGGTCGGATAAGCGCAGCGCATCCGACACCGCAGACGACAAAGCCTCTGATGCATATGCTCAGAGGCTTTTTATTGAATTATCCTCGCTTGCGCTTCCCCTCACCGCAGTGGTATTAACTGCATATGTTCCACATTTCTGTCATGAGTTCGCTATGAGTGTTATTACACCTGTCTCGGCGACGCTGCGCCGCATTACCGCCGACGACAACGCTGCCATCGCCCATGTGATTCGCCAGGTCTCTGCCGAATATGGCCTGACCGCCGATAAAGGCTACACCGTGGCCGACCCGAATCTCGACGAGCTGTTCCAGGTCTACAGCCAGCCGGGTGCGGCCTACTGGGTGGTTGAGCAAAATGGTCAGGTGGTGGGCGGCGGCGGCGTCGCGCCGTTAGGCTGTAGCGAGCCGGATATCTGCGAACTGCAAAAAATGTATTTTCTGCCGAGCGTACGCGGCCAGGGTCTGGCAAAGAGGCTGGCGCTGATGGCGCTGGATCATGCCCGTGAGCAGGGGTTTAAACAGTGCTATCTGGAAACGACCGCGTTTCTGACGGAAGCTATCCATCTTTACGAACGTCTGGGGTTCGCGCATATTGCGGAACCCCTCGGCTGTACCGGTCACGTCGACTGTGAAGTCCGGATGCTGAAACCTCTCTGAGCGTTATTGCATCTCGGCAGAGAGCATCAGACGTATCACGCCGGCCGCACGCGCGGTCGGCAGTTTAAGGACCTGTGCCCATAAATCCTGCACCATGTTACAGGTCAGCTTCTCTTTTCCCACGCCTTTATTCGGGTCGGCCATGATTTGAATATCCTGACCATAACGCTGCACCAGCGTCGGGCTGAGGGCTTGCAGGTCCTGAAGCGCCAGCTGTTTTTCTTCTGCCGTCACGGTATGTTTTTTCGGGCCATGAGAGGCATACAGCATGCCCATGTCGCTCGCCATACGACGATCCATGATCTCGCGAGGAATAATACGTACCGGATTAATTCCCCCTTTCACCGCCGGGAACAGAAAACGGAAGCATTCGTCGTCCCCGACTTTCTGCACCGCGGCAATTTGCTCAAGATTAATCTTCATATAGCCAATGACATCGGCATCGGGCGCCTGCTGCAAACGCGCCATCTGCATCTGCAGGATCTGCGGCTGGATGGCGTCAATAATCTGCTGCTCGCTTTTCCCCGCCTCTTTCATCTCAGCGGCCTGGCTGAGAATATGCTGCCAAAGCGCAGGTTCCTGCTCTTTAATCACCTGATAGACGGGCATTGCCAGCATCGCCTTTTCAAACTTCTGCGATTCCGTCAGGCCATAGTCCGGGCTTTCACGCGGAATCAGGTAATGCACGTCAAACAGATTCCAGCCGACAATGGCAACCACGAAAATCACGACGCCCGCGATCTTGCCAATCCAGCCTTTTTTGCGAAATACCCCCACGATGATGGCGATAACCGCACCGATATACCCTGCCAGTAATACGTGTGCCCAGTTCATTGAATTTCCTTACCCAAATCAATCATTATTCCGGGGATTATGTTTCCCCGTGATGAGTTTCGATTATTGCGGTAAAGATGAACGATTTCCAGCCACCAAATTTTTCTGCTGAGAACTGAAAATGGATACCGTCCAGGAAGTTAAGTTATACCGGCACGCCGCTGTGGAAGCGGAACTCTTCGTCCGGCGAAGCGATCAGCGACGCTTCTACTTCGCCAAAAAAACGCACCCGATCGCGGATATCCACGGTGGAGACCTGTTGCGCCAACGCCAGATAATCCTGATAGTGTCGTGCCTCAGATCGCAGCAGCGACAGATAAAATGCCTGCAAATCCGCCTCGAGGTACGGCGCCAGCGCGGCAAAACGCTCGCAGGAGCGGGCTTCGATATACGCGCCGCAAATCAGCTTATCAATCAGCGTCAGCGGTTCGTGGGTTCGCACCTCTTTGAGCATGCCTTTGGCATAGCGGCTGGCGGTGATTTTGACGTAGGGAATATCGCGACGCTGCATCGCTTCACGCACCTGCCAGAAGTGGTGTAGTTCCTCTTTAATCAGCAGCACCATGCTGTCTATTAACTGACGGCCCCACGGGTCGTCGGTCTGCGGCATCGCGCTTTTGTTTATCTGCTTATTCAGCGCGGCAAAATCGGGTTCCTCACCCTCGCGAAAGGCAAAAGCCTCATACGGCTTAAGCCAGTCGAGCAGCGCCTGCGCGCCCGCTTTGTCGGCGACATATTTACGCACCAGCAGCATCGCCGTTTGCGCCGCTTTCAGCTCACAAACTAAATGATCGGTTAGCAACAGAGGCAGATTTTCCGGATCGCGGGCTTTATCGAGCCATGCCTGAGGCGTTTTACAGTGCAGAAAGTTGAGAACCGGGGAGAGTATTTGCGGGTAATCCATACCAAAATCCTTGCCTACGGCAGCGGGCGCTGCCGTAGGTGATGAGATGACTTAGTGACGTACGCCGTCGTCTTCTTCGTCGACGTAATCGTCGTCGTCATCGCCTTCTTCGCCGTTCGGGTCTTCGTAGTAGGTGCCCCAACCGTCGTATTCCACTTCAAACTTTTCAGCCAGGTTCATCAGCTGCTCAACCTGCGCGTCGATAAGCTCAGCATTCAGCGCGCATTCACTGAGGATATCGCAGCAGATCACGGTGTCGCCCTCTTCCACTTCCAGCTCTTCCGGCTCGGTCACTTCATAGCCCAGTTTGAACGCTTCGACCGCCGCTTTTTCCAGGCTTTCGAAATCGTCAGCGGAAAGGTGGTGCTCAATGGTGTACAGCGCGTCAGGATCGCTGCCGTCTTCCAGCAGTTCTTCAATAATCAGGCGCGTTTCTTCACGCTGCTCTTCCAGGTGTTCCGGGTTTGCCATGGCTCTTTCCTCATAATGTGGCTGATACTCTTATTGTCACATACCGTTGCCGTTGCCTCCACCTTTCCGATAAAGATTTGTTATTGGGGTTGCAAATGAATATTCATACATATAAAGTGAATTTTAATTCAATAAGTGGCTTGAGCCAGGTGAGGGAATTATGTCTACTCTGTATAAAAAGAACTTCTTAAAATTACTCGATTTTACCCCTGCAGAAATCACCACGCTGCTGCAACTCGCAGCCAAACTAAAAGCGGATAAAAAAAGCGGCACGGAGTCGCCGAACCTGACCGGTAAAAACATCGCGCTCATCTTCGAAAAAGACTCAACCCGTACACGATGCTCTTTCGAAGTTGCCGCTTACGATCAGGGTGCTCGCGTGACTTATCTGGGATCCAGCGGCAGCCAGATTGGCCATAAAGAGTCGATTAAAGACACCGCGCGCGTGCTGGGCCGCATGTATGACGGCATTCAGTATCGCGGCTATGGCCAGGAAGTGGTCGAAACGTTGGCAGAGTACTCCGGCGTGCCGGTATGGAACGGCTTAACCGACGAATTCCACCCGACGCAGCTGCTGGCGGACCTGCTGACCATGCAGGAGCACCTGCCGGGCAAAGCGTTCAACGAAATGACGCTGGTGTATGCCGGTGATGCGCGTAACAACATGGGGAACTCCATGCTGGAGGCCGCGGCGTTAACCGGCCTGGATCTTCGCCTTGTTGCCCCACAGGCGTGCTGGCCGGAAGAGAGTCTGGTGGCCGAGTGTAAAGCGCTGGCGCAGAAAAACGGCGGCAACGTAACGCTGACGGAAGATATCGCCGAGGGCGTAAAAGGGGCCGATTTTATCTATACCGACGTTTGGGTCTCGATGGGCGAAGCCAAAGAGAAATGGGCGGAACGTATCGCGCTGCTGCGCGGCTATCAGGTCAACAGCGCCATGATGAAGCTTACCGGCAACCCGCAGGTCAAATTCCTGCACTGCCTGCCTGCTTTCCATGATGACCAGACCACGCTGGGTAAGAAAATGGCCGCGGAGTACGGTATGCACGGCGGTATGGAAGTGACCGATGAGGTCTTTGAATCACCGGCCAGCATCGTATTTGATCAGGCTGAAAACCGCATGCACACCATCAAAGCCGTGATGGTGGCGACGCTGAGTCAATAAGCGGGCTATACGCCCTGGCCTGACGGTCAGGGCGTATATAATGTTCAGGCAACCAGCAGTTTCACTACCAGCTTGCGCACTTTCGCCGGCGTGCCGACAGCGCACAGCGGTTTGTGTACTTCCCCCGGGTAAAACACCACGAAGTCACCTTCGCTCATGACGACCATTTTTTCCTGCACGCCTTCCGGCAGGAAAGCGATGTCTTTATCGGCCAGCCAGTCGGTGTCCGGTTTGCCCGCAGGCTGGGTGCTGAACGCCATCCCTTCCTGACCGCTCAGCACTACCTGAATATCCAGGTAACGCGCGTGATACTCGGCACGACGCTCGGCAAACGGCTCGGTCATGTTTTCAGAAACCATATAGAACAGACGGTTGCCGTCGATGTCGTATTTCCCTTCCGGGGTTTCCGCAGTAACGTTAGCTTTAATATAGGCAATCGCCTGACGAAGTTCTTCCGGCAGCCAGGGCTGCACGTTATGAATGTTGCCAATAATCATGATGACTCCATAAATAAAACAATGTTTCAATTTTAAGTTGTTATACGTAAATTCGCGATACCATACCAGCACTTTTTCTCCTGTTATTGCCATCCTGCCGGTTTAGCGCACACTTTGCGCCTGACGGGCGCAGCGCGGAATTTAAATGCATAAAAAGCGAATATTCATTCTATGAGAATCGTTTTCGTTGATTAAAATGTGAATTCACCGCTTGATCCCTTACCAAAGCTGCGTATAATGCCAGCCGTTTTGCCGGGAGGAATTATGGTTCAGTGTGTACGACATCGCGTCTTACCGCGTCTGAAAAAAGGCGCTGGCCTGCCGTTTTTCCTTTCCGTTGCATCCGTATTCGTAAAGCCCCTTATTTAAGGGGCTTTTTTTTTGCGCCGTCGTCAGGAGATAAACATGGCTAATCCGCTGTATCAAAAACACATCATTTCCATAAACGATCTCAGCCGCGAAGACCTTGAGCTGGTTTTGGCGACCGCCGCTAAACTGAAAGCGAATCCGCAGCCGGAGCTGCTGAAGCACAAGGTTATCGCCAGCTGTTTCTTCGAAGCCTCGACGCGTACCCGCCTCTCGTTTGAAACCTCCATGCACCGACTGGGCGCCAGCGTGGTCGGCTTCTCCGATAGCGCCAATACGTCGCTCGGTAAAAAAGGCGAAACCCTGGCCGACACCATCTCCGTCATCAGCACCTACGTCGACGCCATCGTAATGCGTCATCCGCAGGAAGGCGCGGCGCGCCTGGCGACAGAATTCTCTGGCGGTATTCCGGTACTTAATGCCGGTGATGGCGCGAACCAGCACCCGACGCAAACGCTGCTGGATCTGTTCACCATTCAGGAAACACAGGGCCGTCTTGAGAACCTGAATATCGCCATGGTCGGTGACCTGAAGTACGGCCGCACCGTGCACTCGCTGACCCAGGCGCTGGCGAAATTTAACGGTAACCGCTTCTACTTCATCGCCCCGGACGCGCTGGCGATGCCGCAGTACATCCTCGATATGCTCGACGAGAAAGGTATTGCCTGGAGCCTGCATAGCGCCATTGAAGAGGTGATGGCCGAGGTCGACATTCTCTACATGACCCGCGTGCAGAAAGAGCGTCTCGACCCGTCCGAATACGCCAACGTGAAGGCGCAGTTCGTCCTGCGCGCGGCAGACCTGACCGGCGCACGCGATAACATGAAGGTGCTGCACCCGCTGCCGCGCATTGATGAAATCACCACCGATGTCGATAAAACGCCGCACGCCTGGTACTTCCAGCAGGCCGGCAACGGCATCTTCGCCCGCCAGGCGTTACTGGCACTGGTACTGAATAGCGAACTGGCTCTGTAAGGGGAAATGACGATGACACACGACAACAAATTGCAGGTAGAAGCCATCAAACGTGGCACCGTGATTGACCACATCCCGGCACAGGTCGGTTTTAAACTGCTGACGCTGTTCAAACTGACCGAGACTGACCAGCGCATCACCATCGGCCTGAACCTGCCTTCCGGCGAAATGGGCCGCAAGGACCTGATTAAAATTGAGAATACCTTCCTCACTGACGAGCAGGTTAACCAGCTGTCGCTGTATGCCCCGCAGGCTACCGTGAACCGTATCGACAACTATGAAGTGGTAGGGAAATCTCGTCCCAGCCTGCCGGAACGCATTGAGAGCGTGCTGGTGTGCCCAAACAGCAACTGCATTAGTCATGCTGAGCCGGTTTCCTCCAGCTTTGCAGTGAAAAAACGTGCCGATGACGTTGCGCTCAAATGCAAATACTGCGAAAAAGAGTTTTCCCATTATGTGGTGCTGGCCAACTAATTGCGGTTGGTATTGGAATTAGGCGTCCCTATAATGGCTACGACCTAATTACTGCAGTTCATCTGGAGATATCATGAGCAAAACTATTGCGACGGAAAATGCACCAGCAGCTATCGGCCCATACGTTCAGGGCGTTGACCTGGGCAGCATGATCATCACTTCCGGTCAGATCCCGGTAGACCCGAAAACCGGCAGCGTGCCGGAAGACGTGTCCGCACAGGCGCGTCAGTCGCTGGAAAACGTCAAAGCTATCGTTGAGGCCGCTGGCCTGAAAGTGGGCGATATCGTGAAAACGACCGTATTCGTAAAAGATCTCAACGATTTCGCGACCGTTAACGCCACCTACGAAGCGTTCTTCACCGAGCACAATGCCACCTTCCCGGCGCGTTCCTGCGTTGAAGTGGCGCGTCTGCCGAAAGACGTGAAGATTGAAATCGAAGCGATTGCCGTTCGTCGCTAATTTCGATGCAGTATGAAGAAAGGCAGCCTATGGCTGCCTTTTTTGTTTGGCTGTGGCGTTTTCAACATCCACCCTGTAGGTCGGATAAGGCGAAGCCGCCATCCGGCAACCTGCGCCATTCTGCCTGATGGCGCTTCGCTTATCAGGCCTACAATCGAGGTTACTGCCAGCCGTAACGGCGGCTGAAGAACCCTTTTACCATCTGCGTCAGCGTCATGTAACCCACCAGAATCGCCACCAGCCACGGGAAGTAGCTCAGCGGCAGCGGCTGCAATTGCAGGTAGCTTGCCAGCGGTGAGAACGGCAGCGCGATGCCCACCGCCATCACCAGCAGCGTCATCGCGAACAGCGGCCAGGCGGCGCGGCTTTGCACGAACGGAATGCGGCGGGTGCGGATCATATGCACAATCAACGTCTGCGACAGCAGCCCTTCAATAAACCAGCCGGACTGGAACAGCGTCTGCATTTCTGGTGTGTTGGCTTTAAATACCCACCACATCAGGCAGAAGGTCAGAATGTCGAAGATGGAGCTGATTGGCCCGAAGAACACCATAAAGCGGCCCAGATCGGCCGGGTTCCAGCGCTGCGGTTTACGAATCTGCTCGTCATCGACGTTATCGAACGGCAGCGCTACCTGGGATACATCGTACAGCAGGTTCTGAATCAGCAAGTGTAACGGCAGCATCGGCAGGAACGGCAGGAAGGCGCTGGCCACCAGCACGCTGAAGACGTTACCGAAGTTGGAGCTGGCGGTCATCTTGATGTATTTGAGCATGTTCGAGAAGGTACGACGCCCTTCGATCACCCCCTCTTCCAGCACCATCAGGCTCTTTTCCAACAGGATAATATCGGCCGCTTCACGGGCGATATCCACCGCGCCGTCCACGGAAATACCGATGTCTGCCGCGCGCAGTGCCGGGGCATCGTTGATGCCATCGCCCATAAAGCCGACCACGTGACCTTCGCGTTTCAGTAAGGTCACAATGCGCTCTTTATGCATCGGCGTCAGGCGAGCGAACAGCGTGGTGCGAGCCGCAAGCTGCGCCAGCTCATCGTCGCTCAGGTGCTCAATCTCGCTGCCGACAATCACGTCGCCCGCATCCAGCCCCACTTCGTGGCACACTTTCGCCGCCACCAGCTCACTGTCGCCGGTGAGAATTTTTACCGTAATGCCGCTGGCCTTCAGCGCTTTCAGCGCCGGCGCGGTGGTCTCTTTCGGTGGATCGAGGAAGGCGATGTAACCTTCGAGGATCAGGTCAGACTCATCAATGCGCTGGTAGTCGCCTTCACGGGACGGCAGGTATTTGCTCGCCACGGCGACCACACGCAGGCCCTGACGGTTCAGGGTGTCGGTCACGCGCTTAATGCGGCGCAGCATGGTCTCATCCAGCGGCACGATTTCGCCGTTGTGATACACCTGAGTACAGACGTTGAGGATCTCCTGCAACGCGCCTTTGCAAATCAGCTTGTGCACGTCTGGTTTTTCACTCACCACCACCGACATGCGGCGGCGTTCGAAATCAAACGGGATCTCATCGATTTTCTGCCAGTCGGTCGAGAGCTGGCGAGCCACCACCTCATCGACGCCTTCGAGCACCGCGGTATCCAGCAGATTCTTCAGCCCGGTCTGGTAGTGACTGTTCAGCCACGCGGTTTGCAGCACGCGTTCGCTGACCTTGCCGGAGATGTCGGTGTGGTTCTCCAGCACGATTTTATCCTGCGTCAGGGTGCCCGTTTTATCCGTGCAGAGAATGTCCATCGCGCCAAAGTTCTGAATGGCGTCGAGGTGCTTGACGATAACCTTCTGTTTTGACAGCTTCACCGCGCCGCGCGCCAGCGTTGAGGTGACGATCATCGGCAGCATTTCCGGCGTCAGGCCAACCGCCACGGAGAGGGCAAACAGCGCCGCTTCCCACCAGTCGCCTTTGGTATAGCCGTTGATCACCAGCACAATCGGCGCCATCACCAGCATAAAGCGGATGAGCAGCATGCTGACGCGGCTGATGCCTTTCTGGAAGGCGTTCGGCTCGCTCTCCTGCTCGCTCACGCGCCCGGCCAGCTGCCCGAACCAGGTATTGGCGCCGGTGGCAATCACCATCGCCTCCGCGGTGCCGCTCACCACGTTGGTGCCCATAAAGCACAGGGTGTCGCACTCAAGCGGGTTGGTTTGCTGCGGCTCGCGGGTCTGCGCCACTTTCTCAACCGGCAGCGATTCCCCGGTCAGCGAGGCCTGCGCCACAAACAGATCGCGCGCCTGAATCACGCGCAGATCCGCCGGGATCATATCCCCCGCGGCGAGCTTGATAATATCGCCGGGTACCAGCTGGTCGATGGGCAGTTCGACCCAGTTGCTCTCGCCCTTGTCATTGATGACGCGCAGCACCGTCGCGGTGTTGCTGACCATCGCTTTCAGAGTGTCCGCCGCTTTGGTCGAACGGGCTTCCTGCACAAAGTTCAGCAGCGTGGAAATGCCCACCATCAGGACAATCACCACCGCGGCGAACAGATCTTCCGTGGCGTAGGAGACGGCGGCCAGTACGGTCAGCAGAATGTTGAACGGGTTACGGTAGCAGAGCCACAGATGCACCCACCACGGCTGTGGCTGCTGAGTCGGTAGCTGGTTTTCACCGTGAGCGGCGCGCGCCTGCTCGACTTCAGCCGCGTTCAGCCCTTCCGGGTGCGTGTTAAAGGCGTGCCACAGCGCCTGCTCATTGAGCTGGGCCATTTTCAGGCAGTGCTCGCTGAGCGAGGAGGGAATCGGCGTATGGGCGACGCTTTGCTGAGTCGGCATCGGATCGCGCTGTACCAGACGGCGCGGGAGGTGGCGGCCAAGCTGTGCAAACAGCTGCCGGGTTAAATTTTTCAGCATACAAAATCCCCCTGCAGTCGCCGGACGCGACCGCAGTCAGACCTACGGGCACAGTTAATCTGTACCGCACAGGCACTCAATTTTTGATTGCAGGGACATGATTAAGGAATGTCACTGCCTCACATCATCGGCAAGGCAGCGCAAAACTGACTTACCGGAACGTTACTCTCCAGCGCGAGAGAGGTGTGGGATCGGGATCCATAAAGCCTCCGGTAAGGTTGATAGTAGAAACGCCGCGCATTATACGCAGAAAATCATAAGTTTTGTGGCTATTAGAGCGATATAATAACGGCGGGTAATTCAACGGTACGTCAACCATCCGGTCTGACGGCAAAATATTCACGTGGGGCAACTATATGCAAAATCGGCTGACCATCAAAGATATCGCTCGCCTGAGTGGTGTTGGCAAATCAACCGTCTCCCGCGTGCTGAATAACGAAAGCGGCGTCAGCGAACGCACCCGCGAACGCGTGGAAGCGGTGATGATGCAGCACGGCTTCTCCCCTTCCCGCTCCGCACGCGCCATGCGGGGGCAAAGCGATAAAGTGGTCGCCATTATCGTCACGCGTCTGGATTCGCTGTCGGAAAACCTGGCGGTGCAGACCATGCTGCCCGCGTTCTACGAGCAGGGCTACGACCCGATTATGATGGAAAGCCAGTTCTCGCCCGCAAAGGTTTTAGAGCATCTGGCGATGCTCAAACGTCGCAATATCGACGGCGTGATCCTGTTTGGGTTTACCGGCGTCACCGAAGAGACGTTGGCCAACTGGCAGCCCTCGCTGGTGCTGATGGCCCGCGATGCCAGCGGTTTCTCCTCGGTTTGCTATGACGATCATGGCGCCATCACTCTGCTGATGCAGCGCCTGTATGAACGCGGCCACCGCCATATCAGCTTCCTCGGGGTACCGCCGAGCGATGTCACCACCGGCCAGCGTCGTCACGACGCCTATCAGGCCTTTTGCCAGCGCCATCAGCTTACGCCGATGGCCGCGCTGCCGGGCCTGGCGATGAAACAGGGCTACGACTTCGCTCGTGAGGTCATTGCCCCCGAAACCACCGCACTCATTTGTGCCACCGATACTCTGGCGCTGGGCGTCAGCAAGTATTTCCAGGAACAGCGCATCGATAACGTCCAGTTGGCGAGCGTCGGCAACACCCCGCTAACCAAGTTTCTGCACCCGGAAATTATCACCGTCGATCCCGGCTACGCCGAGGCAGGACGCCGTGCGGCAGAGCAGCTGATTTCCCTGATTGGCGGTAAGCGCGAACCGCAGCAGATCGTGATCCCCGCCATCCTCGCCTAAGCGTAAAGTCAGCTTTAATGTGATCCTGGCTACGTTTCGGGAACGTTCCCATTTCCCCAAATCGGTAAACCCGCTACGCTTATAATCAGCGTATTAATAACGATTCATTTCCTGAATCCGCCAGGTTGCCCATACCACGGCAGCCTGAATTGGCGGTTATCGGGGAGATCTTATCTCTGTTTGAAGGCCCTATCATGAGCAAAAAAATAGACCAAAAGAACATCGATAAACTTATCGAGCTGGTCGGCGGACGCGAAAACATCGCCACCGTCAGCCACTGCATCACGCGCCTGCGCTTTGTGCTGAACGACCCGGCCAAAGCGGATCCAAAAGCGATTGAAGAACTGCCGATGGTGAAGGGCTGCTTCACCAACGCCGGGCAGTTCCAGGTGGTCATCGGCACCGAGGTGGGCGACTACTATCAGGCGCTGCTCGCTACCACCGGCCAGACCGGCGTGGATAAAGAGCAGGCCAAACAGGCGGCGCGCCAGAACATGAAATGGCACGAGCAGATGATCTCCCATTTCGCCGAGATCTTCTTCCCGCTGCTGCCGGCGCTGATCAGCGGGGGTTTGATCTTAGGCTTCCGCAACGTGATCGGCGACCTGCCGATGAGCAACGGCCAGACGCTGGCGCAGATGCACCCGTCGCTGCAAACCATCTATGACTTCCTGTGGCTGATTGGCGAGGCGATCTTCTTCTATCTGCCGGTCGGTATCTGCTGGTCGGCGGTGAAGAAAATGGGCGGTACGCCGATCCTCGGTATCGTACTCGGCGTGACGCTGGTTTCTCCACAGCTAATGAACGCCTATCTGCTGGGTCAGCAGGTGCCGGAAGTGTGGAACTTCGGCCTGTTTACCATCGCCAAAGTCGGCTACCAGGCGCAGGTTATCCCGGCGCTGCTGGCGGGTCTGACCCTCGGCTTTATTGAGACGCGCCTTAAGCGCATCGTGCCGGACTACCTGTACCTCGTTATCGTACCGGTGTGCTCGCTGATTCTGGCGGTATTCCTCGCTCACGCGATTATCGGGCCATTCGGTCGCCTGATTGGCGATGGCGTTGCCTTCGCCGTGCGTCACCTGCTGACCGGCAGCTTCGCACCGATTGGCGCCGCGCTGTTCGGCTTCCTGTATGCACCGCTGGTGATTACCGGTGTGCACCAGACCACGCTGGCGATTGATATGCAGATGATTCAGAGCATGGGCGGCACCCCGGTATGGCCGATGATTGCCCTGTCGAACATCGCGCAGGCCTCTGCCGTCGTCGGCATCATCATCTGCAGCCGTAAGGCGAAAGAGCGTGAAATCTCCGTTCCGGCGGCGATCTCCGCCTACCTCGGCGTCACCGAACCGGCGATGTACGGGATCAACCTGAAGTACCGCTTCCCGATGCTCTGCGCCATGATCGGTTCCGGTATCGCGGGCCTGCTGTGCGGCCTGTACGGCGTGCTGGCGAACGGTATCGGCGTCGGCGGCCTGCCGGGCATCCTGTCAATCAAACCGACCTTCTGGGCGGTCTACAGCGTCGCAATGGTTATCACCATCGTGGTACCGATTATCCTGACGGTTGTCGTCTACAAGCGTAAAGAACGTCAGGGCACGCTGCCAGTCATGTAAACACACCTTCTTCGGGGCGCATTTGCGCCCCTGATTCTTATTCGAGGACAACCCATGAATACACTACCTCACTGGTGGCAAAACGGCGTGATTTACCAGATCTACCCGAAAAGCTTCCAGGACACGACCGGCAGCGGAACGGGAGATCTGCGCGGCGTCACCTCACGACTCGACTATCTGCAAAAGCTCGGCGTTGATGCCCTCTGGATAACACCGTTCTACGTCTCTCCGCAGGTGGATAACGGTTACGACATCGCTAACTACACCGACATCGACCCGTCTTACGGTACGCTCGACGATTTTGATAAGCTGGTTGCCGAAGCACATCAGCGCGGCATTCGTATCGTGCTGGACATGGTGCTCAACCACACCTCCACCCACCATGCGTGGTTTAAAGAATCGCAGAATAAAGAGAGTCCGTACCGCCAGTTCTATATCTGGCGCGACGGCACGCCGGAAACCCCGCCGAATAACTGGCGTTCGAAGTTTGGCGGCAACGCCTGGCAGTGGGATGCGGCCAGCGGGCAGTACTATCTGCACCTGTTCGCGACCGAGCAGGCGGATCTCAACTGGGAAAACGAAACGGTACGCGCTGAACTGAAAAAGGTCTGTGAATTCTGGGCCGATCGCGGCGTCGATGGCCTGCGTCTCGACGTTATCAACCTCATCTCTAAAGACCAGTCCTTCCCGGACGATCATCAGGGCGACGGTCGCCGCTTCTACACCGATGGCCCGCGCGCGCACGAGTTCCTGCAGGAGTTCAGCCGCGACGTCTTTACGCCGCGCAACCTGATGACCGTTGGCGAGATGTCCTCCACCTCCCTCGAAAACTGTCAGCAATATGCCTCTCTCGACGGCAAAGAGCTGTCGATGACCTTTAACTTCCACCACCTGAAGGTGGACTACCCTGGCGGCGAGAAGTGGACGCTGGCGCGTCCGGATTTCGTGGCGCTGAAATCGCTGTTTAGTCACTGGCAGCAGGGCATGCACAACCGGGCGTGGAATGCGCTGTTCTGGTGTAACCACGACCAGCCGCGCATCGTCTCCCGCTTTGGCGATGAGGGTGAATATCGCATTACGGCGGCGAAGATGCTGGCGATGGTGCTGCATGGCATGCAGGGTACGCCGTACATCTATCAGGGTGAAGAGATTGGCATGACCAACCCACACTTCACGACGATAGAGCAATACCGCGACGTTGAAAGCCACAACATGTATAACGAGCTGCTGGCGCAGGGGCGTGATGCCGGGGAACTGCTGGCGATTCTGGCCAGCAAATCCCGCGACAACAGCCGTACGCCGATGCAGTGGGACGCCAGTCCTAATGCCGGATTTACCAGCGGCGAACCGTGGATTGGCGTCAGCCATAACTTTGCCGACATCAACGTTGAACGTGCGCTGACCGACCCTGACTCGGTGTTTTACGCCTACCAACAGTTGATTGCACTGCGTAAATCCGAACCGGTACTGACCTGGGGCGACTATCAGGATCTGCTGCCGGCGCATCCATCGCTGTGGTGCTACCGCCGTCAGTGGCAGGGGCAGACGCTGCTGGTCGCCGCGAACCTCAGCGGCGAGCCGCAGGATTGGGAGCCACCGGCAGGCTCCACCGATGGCGAGGTGCTGATGAGCAACTACGCCACCCCTGCAGGCATGACGCTGCGACCGTTTGAAGCCATCTGGTGGCTTCAGCGTTAAACCGCCGGCCCGGTAGCGCCCTGCTGCCGGGCTTCTTCGCATCCCGCTGTTTTTCAGTCCTTTTTTGGACATTTATTGCGCAACAAAATTTACATAACCTGTAGCGCCTGTCATCTGTACTCTTGCATTTTTACTTTGTTCTGAATCAATAAAAGCGCAAACATCTTTGATGCAAATCACTACATATAGAACTTAAAATGCGTCCCGGCCCAACATATGGTATTTATCGTCTATCATTGCACAATGAGAATCACGAAAAAGATAGCCGATATGTGGATAACCTGGGCCACACGCGGGGGAAAGTGTTGGTTAATGGAGTAAATACGCCAATCGTTGTTTTCCCACCTCTGTGGATAACCTGTTCTTATAAATATTGGAGTGATCATGACACCGCATGTGATGAAACGAGATGGCTGTAAAGTGCCGTTCAAATCAGAGCGCATCAAAGAAGCAATTCTGCGTGCAGCTAAAGCAGCGGGAGTCGATGACGCAGACTATTGCGCCACCGTCGCAGCAATCGTTAGCCAACAAATGCAGGGCCAGCCGCAGGTTGATATCAACGAAATTCAGACCGCCGTTGAAAACCAGCTGATGTCCGGGCCGTACAAACAGCTCGCTCGCGCCTACATCGAATATCGCCATGACCGCGATAGCCAGCGCGAGAAGCGCGGCCGCCTGAACCAGGAAATTCGCGGCCTGGTTGAGCAGACCAACTCGGCGCTGCTTAACGAAAACGCCAACAAAGACAGTAAAGTGATCCCGACCCAGCGCGACCTGCTGGCCGGTATCGTGGCCAAACACTACGCTCGCCAGCACCTGCTGCCGCACGACGTGGTCATGGCGCACGAGCGCGGCGTGATTCACTACCATGACCTCGACTACTCGCCGTTCTTCCCGATGTTCAACTGCATGCTGATCGATCTGAAAGGCATGCTGACCCAGGGCTTCAAAATGGGTAACGCGGAAATTGAGCCGCCGAAATCCATCTCGACCGCCACGGCGGTAACCGCGCAGATTATCGCGCAGGTCGCCAGCCACATTTACGGCGGCACCACCATCAACCGCATTGATGAAGTACTGGCGCCGTTCGTCACCGAAAGCTTCAACAAGCATCGTAAAATCGCCAACGAGTGGCAGATTCCGAACGCGGAAGAGTACGCTCGCTCCCGCACGGAAAAAGAGTGCTATGACGCCTTCCAGTCGCTGGAGTATGAAGTCAACACGCTGCACACCGCCAACGGCCAGACCCCGTTCGTGACCTTTGGCTTCGGCCTCGGCACCAGCTGGGAATCGCGTCTGATTCAGCAGTCTATTCTGCGTAATCGTATCGCGGGCCTCGGCAAAAACCGCAAAACCGCGGTGTTCCCGAAGCTGGTGTTTGCCATTCGCGACGGTCTGAACCACAAGCCGGGCGATGCCAACTACGACATCAAACAGCTGGCTCTGGAGTGCGCGAGCAAGCGCATGTATCCGGACATCCTCAACTACGATCAGGTGGTGAAAGTCACCGGTTCGTTTAAAACCCCGATGGGCTGCCGCAGCTTCCTCGGCGTGTGGGAGAATGAAAACGGCGAGCAGGTTCACGATGGGCGTAACAACCTCGGCGTGATCAGCCTTAACCTGCCGCGCATTGCGCTGGAGGCCAAAGGCGATGAAGCCACGTTCTGGTCTCTGCTCGACGAACGTCTGGTGCTGGCGCGTAAAGCGCTGATGACCCGTATTGCCCGCCTGGAAGGGGTGAAAGCCCGTGTGGCACCTATCCTCTACATGGAAGGGGCCTGCGGCGTGCGTCTGAAAGCAGACGACGACGTTTCAGAAATCTTCAAAAACGGTCGCGCCTCCATCTCTCTGGGCTACATCGGTATCCACGAGACCATCAACGCGCTGTTCGGCAATCAGCATATGTACGACAACGAAATGCTGCGTGAAAAAGGCGTGGCGATCGTTCAGCGTCTGCGCGATGCCGTTGACCAGTGGAAAGAGGAAACCGGCTACGGCTTTAGCCTGTACAGCACGCCGAGCGAAAACCTGTGCGACCGCTTCTGTCGTCTCGACACCGCCGAGTTTGGCGTGGTGGAAGGCGTAACCGACAAAGGCTACTACACCAACAGCTTCCACCTCGACGTGGAGAAGAAAGTTAACCCGTACGACAAAATCGACTTTGAAGCACCGTACCCGCCGCTGGCGAACGGCGGCTTCATTTGCTACGGCGAGTACCCGAACATTCAGCACAACCTGAAAGCGCTGGAAGACGTGTGGGACTACAGCTACCAGCACGTGCCGTACTACGGAACCAACACGCCGATCGACGAATGCTACGAGTGCGGCTTTACCGGTGAGTTCGAATGCACCAGCAAAGGCTTCACCTGCCCGAAATGCGGTAACCATGACGCGGCTCGCGTGTCGGTCACCCGCCGCGTGTGCGGCTACCTCGGAAGCCCGGATGCCCGTCCGTTCAACGCCGGTAAGCAGGAAGAAGTAAAGCGCCGCGTTAAACACCTGGGTAACGGGCAGCTCGGTTAAGGCCGAGCGGTTTATCCCCTCACCCTCTCCCTCAGGGGAGAGGGAATCGTTCACAGCGAATTGCACCAACGTAGGCCTGATAAGCGCAGCGCCATCAGGCAAACCTGAGCCGATTGCCGGATGGCGCGCTTATCCGGCCTACAGGTGCCGTTCCATCTGGAATGCGAAAATGAATTACCATCAATACTACCCCGTCGATATCGTCAACGGCCCCGGCACGCGCTGCACCCTGTTCGTTGCCGGCTGCGTTCACGAATGCCCCGGCTGCTACAACAAGAGCACCTGGCGCGTGAACTCCGGCCAGCCGTTCACCGCCGAGATGGCCGACCGCATCATCGCCGACCTCAACGACACCCGCGTCAAGCGCCAGGGAATTTCGCTCTCCGGCGGTGACCCATTGCATCCGCAGAACGTGCCGGAGATCCTCAAGCTGGTGCAACGCATCCACGCTGAATGTCCCGGCAAAGATATCTGGGTGTGGACCGGCTACAAGATTGACGAACTGAATGCCGCGCAAATGGAAGTCGTTGATCTGATCAACGTGCTGGTGGACGGCAAGTTTGTGCAGGATTTAAAAGACCCGGCGCTGATCTGGCGCGGCAGCAGCAATCAGGTCGTGCACCACCTACGTTAATCAGATCTGATTTAACGTACCGACATCACCATCTGTGACGGGCTGCCGACCGGCGTGTAGTCCGGCTCAAAGGTCAGCGCACCGCTGCGCGGATCGACGCGGAAGCGAGTAATATTGTCGCTACGCTGGTTCATCACGTACAGCCAGCGGCCCTGGCTATCAAGGGTGAGCGTGCGCGGGTAATCTCCCCGCGTCCAGATATCGTCCTGCCATTTCAGACTGCCGTCGGCCTGCACCGTAAAGTGGGCAATACTGTTGCGTAAGCGGTTGGCAACGTACAGTTGCTTGCCGTCCTGGCTGAGTACCAGCCCCGACGCAAAGCTCGTCCCCTTGTAGGTTTCCGGCAGCACCGAAACCGTCTGGCCTTCGCGCAGCAGCCCGCTGTCGGTATCAAGGTGGTAATAGGTCAGCGTTGAAGACTCTTCATTCACCAACCACAGCCCATCCCCCGTAGGCGTGAAAACAAAATGGCGCGGCCCCGCGCCCGCCGACGACGCCGCAATATACGGCGGATCGTTCGGCGTGAGCTTGCCGCTCGCCGGATCCATCCTGTACTGATAGATCCGGTCCAGCCCGAGATCGGTAGCGTAGACAAAGCGTCCGCTCCGATCCGCGCGGACCATATGCGCATGCGGACTGCTGTGGCCGCTGATGGCGAAACTCCCTTCTACTGCTGCCTCCGGTCGCGAGGCGCCGGTCGGGCCGCTGTCCTGGTGAACATCAACCGCCTCACTCAGGCTACCGTCTTCGTTCACCGGCAATACCGCAATGGAGCCGCTGGTGTAGTTCGCTACCAGCAGGTAGCGGCCATCCGCCGTCAACGCCAGATAGACCGGGCCCGCACCGCCGGAAGCCACCTGGTTGAGGCTGGTCAATTCTCCCTGCGCGTCAATCCGCCACGCCTGCACTACACCCTGCTCCACTTCGCTGGCGGCATACAGCGTTTTGCCGTCGCGCGCCACGGTGAGCTGAGCGAGATCGGGTCGCGAGCTGACCAGCGTTTTATCGCGCAGCTCGCCGCTTTCAGCATCAACGCTAAAGCGGTATAGCCCTTCGCCATTTGGCGCATAGGTACCGACCCAGGCGTACTGCGTTTGTGCAACGGCGCTGGTGGCGAGCAGGGAAAAAGAGGCGACAAGCAGATGAGACGGCATGGTGGTTCCTTGATGGTCGATAACAACGGGCGACGTAGAAGAGAGCGGAAGGCATCGGGCGACACCTTCCGGAAAAGGCGTTAGCGGAACTTCTTGTGGTTCTCGTTGCGGGTGGTTTTGAAATCTTCCGCGGCGGCCTGGGCCTCTTTCACTTTGCCCTCGTTCGCCAGCTTCAGCGCACCGTCAATCTGACCAATCAGCGTATCCATACCGTGACGATAGTCTTTCATTTCCGCGCTGTCCGCCGCTTTGCCTTCCAGCTTCGGCGGGGTCTCTTTTTTGGCGTCTTCTGCTGCGGTGCGCATCTTCGTCAGCGCCGCTTTCAGCTCACCCGCATCGGAGGTTTTCTGCACCACCTGCAGATTTTCCGCCAGGGTGTCCATATCTTCGCCCAGGTCGGCAAACGCTGACGCCGAACCCAGTGCCAGCGCGGAGACCGCCAGCATCGCTACCAGTTTTTTACGCATTGCTCACTTCCTTTTTATTATTTAAGCGAACGGGCGCAGCAGGATGCGCCCAACACGTGATTACTGCCCGGCGATTTTCATCTCCGGCAACAGTACCGAACCACATTGGATATTACTCCGTGTCTCAATATCGTCGGCGATGGTGACAATATTGCGCCACATGTCTTTCAGGTTGCCCGCGATGGTGATTTCGCTCACCGGATACTGAATTTCACCGTTCTCCACCCAGAAACCTGAGGCACCGCGCGAGTAGTCGCCGGTAATGCCGCTAACACCCTGCCCCATCAATTCGGTGACGACAAGACCCGTGCCCATCTCTTTAAGCAACTTTTCAAAACTCAGGCCGCGGCCCTTGATGCGCCAGTTGTGGATGCCGCCCGCGTGACCGGTGCTCTTCAGGCCCAGCTTGCGCGCGGAGTAGTTGGTCAGCAGCCACTGGGTCAGGATACCGTCTTTGATAATGTCACGACGCTCGGTACGCACGCCTTCGCTGTCGAACGGCGTCGAAGCCAGCCCTTTCAGCAGATGCGGATGCTCCTCAATGGTCAGCCATTCCGGCAGAATTTGCTTACCCAGCGAGTCCAGCAGGAAGGTCGATTTACGGTACACCGAGCCACCGGCAATCGCGCCGACCAGGTGACCGAACAGCCCGGTTGCCACTTCATTGGCAAAAATCACCGGTGCCTGCATGGTAGAGAGTTTGCGCGGCTCCAGACGAGACAGAGTACGGCGTGCGCACTCTTCGCCGACCCATTCCGGAGACTTCAGGTCGCCCAGCGCGCGGCCGATGGTGTAGGCGTAATCACGCTCCATATCGCCGTTCGCTTCGGCAATCACGCAGCTGGAAAGGGAATGACGGGTTGAGCTGTAGCTCTGCAACATACCGTGGCTGTTGCCAAAGACTTTAATGCCGTAGTGGCTGTTGAAGCTGCCGCCTTCGGTGTTGGTGATGCGTTTGTCGGCTTTCAGGGAAGCCTGCTCCGCGCGGGCCGCCAGTTCAATCGCTTCATCCGGGGAGACTTCCGCCGGGTGGAACAGGTCAAGATCCGGCGCGTCAAAGGCCAGCAGATCTTTGTCCGCCACGCCCGCACACGGGTCCGGCGAGGTGTAGCGGGCAATATCCAGCGCCGCCTGTACGGTACGGGCGATGGCGTCCGGGCTCAGGTCAGTGGAGGAAGCGCTGCCTTTACGATTCTGGTGATAAACGGTGATGCCCAGCGCGCCATCGCTGTTGAATTCGACGTTTTCAACTTCACCGTAGCGCGTGCTGACGCTGATACCGGTGGTCTTACTGACCGCGACTTCCGCGCCGTCCGATTGAGCGGCTGCCAGCTCGAGTGCCGTGGAGACCGCTTTTTCCAGCGCAATACGTTGTTCCGCAACTTGTGTGATCACTTTCATCGTCTAAGCCATAATCTGAGGTAAAGTTAAATGAAGTCTAACAGAGAACCCTTTCTCAGTATGCGCTCAAGCTGTTAGTATTAGCCTCTTTTTTAAGGAGCCTGAAATGACAAAGCAGCCCGAAGACTGGCTCGACGAAGTCCCCGGTGATGATATCGAGGACGAAGATGATGAAATTATCTGGGTCAGCAAGAGTGAAATTAAACGTGATGCCGAAGAGCTGAAAAAGCTTGGGGTAGAACTGGTTGAGCTCGGTAAGAACGCGCTGGATAAAATCCCGCTGGACGCCGACCTGCGCGCCGCCATTGAACTGGCGCAGCGCATTAAGATGGAAGGCCGCCGCCGCCAGCTGCAGCTGATTGGTAAAATGCTGCGTCAGCGCGACGTTGAACCTTACCGCCAGGCGCTGGATAAGCTGAAAAACCGTCACAACCAGCAGGTCGTTGTGTTCCATAAGCTGGAGCAACTGCGTGACCGTATGGTCGACGGTAGCGATGAAGCCATCGAAGAAGTGATGAATCTGTGGCCCGCCGCCGATCGCCAACAGCTGCGTTCGCTGGTGCGTAACGCCAGGAAAGAAAAAGCCGGCAACAAGCCGCCGAAATCTTCCCGCCAGATCTTCCAGTACCTGCGCGAGCTGTCTGAAAACCAGGAATAAGCTTCCGTAAAATGCCCTCTTCGTGAGGGTATTTTTTTATCTGCGTGTGACCGCCTGATGGCGCTTCGCTTATCAGGCCTACATTCGGTGCCAATTGTAGGCCGGATAAGGCGTTTATGCCGCCATCCGGCAATGATAACGCGTTACGCCATCACAATCCGGCACAAATCATGGTTGAAACGCTGGTACTGCGCCTCATCAATCGCCTGCGGATAGCTCAGCACAATTAATTCGTGATCGGTGATACCAGCGTGATAGGTCGGGTGCGCGTGCGGCCACGGGTTAGCGAAGAACCCCATGCCTTCATAAAAACGCAGACGCTTGTGGGCAATCTCGGTGGTCAGCGGGTCGATTTCCAGAATCGTTTTCGACGCGCGCTCGAGAATTTGCCCCAGCAGGCGCTTACCGTATCCCTGCGAGCGCAGGCTGCCCTCGACGGCCAGATGTTCGATGTAGATATAGCCGTCAAATGCCCACGTGCCGCTCATCCCGATGAATAACTCACCGTCGAACCACGCTTCCAGCGCATAGTGTGGGTCATTGAGCGCGCGCTGTTTGGCGGGGAGTTCGCACTGTTCGTGCCACGGAAAGGCGTGGGTATAGAGGGCATCGAGCGGCGGGAATAAGGGAGAATCGGTGGTAGTGATTTTTTTGGCGGTAAGCATGTTTGGGTACCGAGGGAGAGTGTTGTGTTGAGCAGGGCCCCTCACCCCGGCCCTCTCCCCAAAGGGGCGAGGGAGAAAACCAATCGTGCTAGCTGCTCGATCGGTCCCCTCTCCCCGGACCGTACAACCGTACATGGGGAGAGGGTTAGGGTGAGGGGGCCCAGCTCAGCCGTTTAGTGCTGAGCCTTCTTTTCCAGCCTTTCCAGCAGCTTCTGATGAATGCCGCCAAACCCACCGTTGCTCATCACCAGAATATGGTCGCCCGGCTCGGCGCTTTTCACGATCATATCCGCCAGCGCGTCAACGTCGGCGCTCCAGTGGGCTGGCTGCACGCAGGCTTCCGCCACTTCCGCAACCTGCCACGGAATGTGCTGAGGCTGCAGCAGGAACACTTCATCCGCGCGGCCCAGAGACGGCGCCAGGTCGTCTTTGCAGACGCCCATTTTCATGGTGTTCGAACGCGGTTCCAGCACGGCGATGATTTTCGCCGTACCGCCGACTTTGCCGCGCAGCGCTTGCAGCGTCGCGAGGATAGCCGTTGGGTGGTGCGCGAAGTCGTCGTAAACGCAAACGCCGTTGGCTTCACCGCGCAGCTCCAGGCGGCGACGGGCGTTGATAAAGCTGCCCAGCGCGTTGGCGGCATCGGCCGGCGTCACGCCGACATGACGCGCGGCGGCAATCGCCATCAGGCCGTTATGCATGTTGTGTTCGCCGACCAGGCCCCACTTCACTTCTCCGACCTTTTCACCGTCGAGCAGCACTTCCCACTCGGAGGCGTCGGTGTTCAGCTTTTTCGCCTGCCAGTGGCCCTGCTCGCCCACCAGCTCCTGCTCGCTCCAGCAGCCCATCGCCATCACCTGTTTCAGGTTCGCGTCGTTTTCCGGCAGGATGATACGGCCCTGTCCCGGCACGATGCGCACCAGGTGGTGGAACTGTTTCTGGATAGCTTTCAGATCGTCAAAGATATCCGCGTGATCGAACTCAAGGTTGTTGAGGATCAGGGTGCGCGGGCAGTAATGCACGAATTTGGAACGCTTATCAAAGAAGGCGCAGTCGTATTCATCGGCTTCGATCACGAAGAACGGGCTGTCGCCCAAACGTGCGGAAACCTCGAAGTTACCCGGTACGCCGCCAATGACGAAGCCCGGCTTGTAGCCGCACTCTTCAAGGATCCAGGTCACCATACCGGCGGTAGTGGTTTTACCGTGGGTACCGGCAACCGCCACAACCCAGCGGTCGCGCAGCACGAAATCGTGCAGCCACTGCGGGCCGGACATATACGGAATGTTCTTCTCCAGCACCGCTTCCACGCACGGGTTACCGCGCGTCATGGCGTTGCCGATGATGACCAGGTCCGGCTGCGGTTCAAGCTGGCTGGCGTCATAGCCCTGAATTAAATCAATGCCTTGCTTTTCAAGCAGCGTGCTCATCGGGGGATACACATTGGCATCCGAACCCGTGACTTCGTGACCCAGCGAACGAGCCAGCATTGCCAGACCGCCCATGAAAGTGCCACAAATACCCAAAATATGAATGCGCATACGTCACTATCCTTTTTTTATCTGCCCCGCATTTTACCCATATGTTTGCCGGCAGAGAAATGCATTTCAGGATATTCCGTAGTTTGCTGGCGCGATTCACCTGTGCGTATTTTTTTTATTCTTTGTTAGTATTGTTGCAGCCGTTTTACTCAACATCCACTGTCAGGGAAAGTGTTATGAAAACGTTAGGTGAATTTATTGTCGAGAAACAGCACGAGTTCTCACACGCAACCGGTGAACTCACTGCTTTGCTGTCGGCAATAAAGTTAGGTGCTAAGATCATCCACCGCGATATCAATAAGGCCGGTCTGGTCGATATCCTGGGTGCCAGCGGCGCTGAAAACGTACAGGGAGAAGTACAACAAAAGCTCGATCTGTTCGCGAACGAGAAACTGAAAGCTGCGCTGCGTGCACGTGACATCGTCGCCGGTATCGCCTCCGAAGAGGAAGATGAAATCGTCGTCTTCGACGGCTGCGAACACGCGAAATACGTGGTCCTGATGGACCCGCTGGATGGTTCATCTAACATCGACGTTAACGTCTCTGTCGGCACCATTTTCTCGATTTACCGCCGCGTAACGCCAGTCGGCACGCCGGTTACCGAAGAAGACTTCCTGCAACCGGGCAACCGTCAGGTGGCCGCCGGTTATGTGGTATATGGTTCCTCGACCATGCTGGTGTACACCACCGGCTGCGGCGTACATGCCTTTACCTACGACCCGTCGCTGGGCGTATTCTGCCTGTGTCAGGAGCGCATGCGCTTCCCACAGCGCGGCAGCACTTACTCGATCAACGAAGGTAACTACATCAAATTCCCGAACGGCGTGAAAAAGTACATCAAGTTCTGCCAGGAAGAAGATAAGTCCACGCAGCGCCCGTACACCTCACGCTACATCGGTTCTCTGGTGGCCGATTTCCACCGTAATCTGCTGAAAGGCGGCATCTACCTGTACCCAAGCACCGCCAGCCACCCGGAAGGGAAGCTGCGTCTGCTGTATGAGTGCAACCCGATGGCGTTCCTCGCGGAACAGGCCGGCGGCAAGGCCAGCGATGGGAAAGAGCGTATTCTGGATATCGTGCCGGAAAGCCTGCACCAGCGCCGTTCATTCTTCGTCGGCAACGACCATATGGTCGAGGATGTCGAGCGCTTTATTCGTGAGTTCCCGGACGCGTAATCGCAGTATCCCGGCCTACGTTACGTGGTAGGCCGGATAAGCGAAGCGCCATCCGGCACGATGCGGTGATATTGCCGGATGGCGGCGTACACGCCTATCCGGCCTACAAAATCGGTGTCCCGGTTACGCCACCTGCAGCCGGAACGACGCCATCGCTGCCACCAGCGCCTGCGACTGCTCTTCCAGCGAACGGGTTGCCGCCGAAGACTGCTGTACCAGTGCCGCGTTCTGCTGTGCGGTTTCATCCATCTGACTCACCGCAATATTCACCTGCTCAATGCCGCGGCTCTGTTCCTGCGACGCGCTGGCAATTTCCCGCATCAGCTTGGTCATCCGCATCACTTCGCTGGCGATCTCATCCATGGTTTCCCCCGCCTGCTGCGCCAGGTCGCTGCCTTCATTGACGTGGGTTTGCGAGTCGGCAATCAGCTGGCGAATTTCTTTCGCCGCATCGGCGCTGCGGCTGGCGAGATTACGCACCTCACCCGCCACGACCGCAAATCCGCGCCCCTGTTCACCCGCACGGGCCGCTTCCACCGAGGCGTTGAGCGCCAGAATATTGGTCTGGAAGGCAATACCGTCAATCACGCTGAGAATATCGGCGATACGTTTGGCACTTCCTGAAATATCCTGCATTTTCTCAATGACATAGCACACCATCTCGCTGCCACGATCGGCAGTATCCGACACGTCGCGCGCCAGCTTGTGCGCCTGCTCGGCGTTGTCGGCGTTCTGCTTCACGGTGGCGGTCAGCTGTTCCATGCTGGCAGCGGTTTGCTCGAGCGAAGTCGCCGTCGACTCCGTACGCTGCGCCAGGTGGTTATTGCCCGCCGTCAGCTCGCGGCTGCCGATATCAATCTGTGAGCTGGCGTCGCGCACCCGCATAACCGAGTTCATCATCGACTCGCGCATCCCGGCAATCGCCACGTTCAGACGCTTAATTTCGGCGCTGCTGGTTTTCAGCGGCGAAGGCGTTAAATCCCCGGACGCTACCTGCTCAAGCTGGCCAATCGCCGATGCCAGCGGCTTTAACAGCAGATGTTGCAACTGCAGCCAGGCCAGCGCTATCACCCCTGCGGTCAGCGCAATGGCCAACACCATCAGTGCCAATACGCGATTTTTGGTACTGTGTACTGCCGCCACTTCAATCTGCCCGCGCGACTCCCCCCAATCCTGGAAGGCGTGAACGGCGTTATCAAACTGGCGGGCCACCGGGATCATTGTTTTTTCCAGCAGATCGTAATAACCGTCGACGTTCTGCTGCTCGAGCGCCGCCAGCATCGGTTTGATCGCCTGAGTGTTATAGGCCTCATAGCTTTTCGCGACATCCGCCATCCGTTTTGCGCCATCAGCATCGTCAACTGATGACTGGCTGACGCTGGCGATAATTTTTTGCCCCTGCGTCACTTCCCCGTTAAGGGTTTTGACGGCCTTCGCCGCGTCGTCCAGCATGCCGATTTCCATCAAGCGGACCGCCTGTCCGGCTTCATTACGTGCACGCAGCAGCAGCGTATAACCCTCATTCAGCTGCGTCATTTGCTCGCTTTGCAGGTGGTCGATTCGCTGGAGGGAAGCAGAACTTTGGGTGAGAGCATAAATGCCGATACCGCTGACCAGAATCAGCAGCAGAGTCATCACGGCGAGCAGGGACAGCAGGCCGGTACGGATAGAGAGCGTTTTTAGCATCATAGTTTTGTCCGGTAGCAGGGGTACTGTTTGGCGTAAATGACAGGTATCGGCTGCTACCGGAAAAACTTTAGCGTTTCAGTATGTTAGTTCTTTGTTACCGGGACGTCGACGCGGGTGACAGCCGCACTCTGCCGGTTCTCCCACAGCACCGTCAGCGCCCGCTGCAGAGCAATAAAAATAAACAGCAGAATGCCGATAGCGATTTTGGTCCACCACGAGCTCAACGTGCCGTCAAAGTTGATGTAGGTCTGAATCAGCCCCTGAATCCCCACGCCAAACAGCGTGCCCAGCACCGTACCGACGCCGCCGCTCAGCAGCGTACCGCCGATCACCACCGAGGCGATGGCATCCAGCTCTACGCCAACGCCTGCCAGCGCATAGCCAGCCTGGGTATAAATGGAGAACACAATGCCCGCCAGCGTCGCCAGCCCCGTCGACAGCATATAAATGCGCACGATGGTGCTACGCGTCGGGATACCCATCAGGTTGGCCGAGGTGGCATTACCGCCGATAGCATAGACCTGATTGCCAAAGCGCGTACGGTGGGCAAGGAAAATCCCCAACACCACGACCAGCAGCATCAACAGCCCCATCGCGCTCAGACGGCCGCCGCCGGGAAGGGTCCACGCCAGCCCGGAGAGGGTGTCGTATACCGGATGATCGATAGGAATCGACTCTTCAGACACCAGGTAGCTCACGCCGCGCAGGAAGAACATCCCGGCGAGCGTAATAATAAATGCCGGGATCTTCAGCGCGTCAATCAACCAGCCCATAAACGCGCCGAAGGCGCAGCCCATCGCCAGCACCAGCGGAAAGGCCACCAACGGCGATAATCCCCAGAAGCCGATAGCCTTGGCGAGGAATACCCCGGTGAAGGCGATCACTGAACCGACGGAAAGATCGATACCACCGGAAAGGATCACAAAGGTCACGCCCACGGCAACAATCCCGAGGAAGGCGTTGTCGGTCAGAATATTGCAAATCACCCGCGTCGAGGCGAAACCGGGAAACTGGGTCAGACAGTAGAGATAGCCCACGATAAACACCCCGAGGGTGATCATTAACGGCAAATTACGTTTGATCATGGCCACGCATCCTCTTCAGTATCTGAATAAAGCGCGGTGACTGGACGATCAGCACGCACATCACCACCACCGCTTTGACCACCTGGTTTAGCTCCGGCGGAAAGCCGGAGAGTAGAATACCGGTGTTCATCCCCTGGATAATCAATGCGCCCACCACTGAAAGCAGCAGGTTAAAGCGCCCGCCCATCAGCGAGCCGCCGCCAATGACCACCGCCAGAATCGCGTCCAGCTCCAGCCATAGCCCGGCGTTGTTGGCATCGGCCCCGCGAATATCCGCCGCCACGATCGTGCCGGCGATCGCCGCGCACACGCCGCTCAGCACGTAGGCCAGCATCACCACGATACGCGTATTCACCCCGGCGTTTTTCGCCGCACGAATGTTGATCCCCACCGCTTCAATAAACATACCGAGCGCGGTTTTACGCGCCAGCAGCCAAAAGATAACCAACGTCACCAGCGCAATAATGACCGGCGTCGGGAACAAGAGAAACTTACCGCTGCCGATCCACGCCAGCGACGGCGAGTCGAAGGTGACGATCTGCCCGGAGGTAATGAGTTGTGCCACGCCGCGCCCCGCGACCATCAGAATCAGCGTGGCGACGAAGGGCTGAATTTTGAGGATCGCAACCAGAATGCCGTTCCACAGCCCGGCCAGCACGCCGGATCCGATCGCCGCCAGCAGGACCACCGGCAGGCTATGCCCGGCCACGGTCATCGCGGCGGCGGTGGCTCCGGCAATCGCCATCACCGCGCCAACGGAAAGATCGATACCGCCGGTGGCGATCACCAGCGTCATGCCGATCGCCAGCAGCGCCACCGGCGCCGCGCGGTTGAGGATATCAATCGGGCTGCCGAACAGACGGCCATCCTGCAAGGTTATCTGGAAAAAGTGCGGCGCCACCAGGCTATCGACCAGCAGCACCAGGATTAATGCCGCAATTTGCGGCATTCCCGGCGGCCAGCGAAAGCGGCGCTCGGGCTTACCGGTTTGGGGAACAGTTCGGGGCATCACGGTTAACTCCTTAGGCCGCAATCGCGTTCATAATGGCGGGAACAGAGAGCTCAGCAAGCGGGATCTCCGCCACCTGTTGGCGATCGCGCATGATGATCACCCGATCGGCGTAGCCCACCAGCTCTTCCAGTTCAGACGAGATCACCAGCAGCGCCAGGCCGTCCGCGCAGAGCGTTTCGATCAGGCGAATGATCTCCGCGTGCGCGCCCACGTCGATCCCGCGGGTCGGTTCGTCGAGGATCAGGAACTGCGGGCGCGTCAGCAGCCAGCGCGAGAGCAGCACCTTCTGCTGGTTGCCGCCGGAGAGAAACTCCACCGGCTGCTCGGCGCTGGGGGTGCGGATCCCCAACTGGCGGATGAAGCGTTCGGCAATCTCGTTTTGTTCTTTGCGCGGAATTGGCCGCAGCCAGCCGCGCTGTGCCTGCAACGCGAGGATAATATTTTCACGTACCGAGGCGGCGGCAATAATGCCGTCCGTTTTACGATCCTCAGGGCAAAAGCCGATCCCCAGACAGGAGGCCTGATGCGGCGATCGCAGGGTCTGCGGTTTACCCTTGATCGTCGCTTGCCCACTGTCGGCGGGATGAATACCGAAGATCACTTCGGCGGTTTCGGTGCGTCCAGATCCGAGCAGCCCGGCCAGACCGACGATCTCGCCGGGGCGCACGTGCAGATCGAACGGCGCGATGGTGCCCTTTTTGCCATAGCCTTCAAAGGAGGCCACCGGTTTATCACTCAGCAACGTGCGCCCCGCCCGCTGGAGCGCCTGGTGTTCCAGCTCGCGGCCCAGCATCATTTTTACCAGCTCAATCTGCGGCAGCTCGCGGGTTTCCCGACAGCCCACAAAGGTGCCGTTGCGCAGTACGGTGATCCTGTCGCTGACCGCATACACCTGATCGAGGAAGTGGGTGACAAAGATCAGGCTGACGCCGCGATCGCGCAGCTGGCGCATCAGGGTGAAGAGCATCTCCACCTCTTTGGTGTCGAGGCTGGCGGTCGGTTCATCGAGGATCAGCACTTTGGCGGAGAGATCGATCGCCCGACAGATGGCGACGATCTGCTGCATCGCTACCGAAAAGCGGTTTAACGGCTCGCGCACGTCGAGGGAAAAACCGTAGGAAGCCATCAGCGCGGTGGCGCGTTTTTCCATCTCTTTACGTCGCAGGAAACCAAAACGTTTCGGTTCACGGCCAATAAACAGGTTATCCGCCACCGACATATTCGGCAGCAGGTTCACTTCCTGATATACCGTGCCAATGCCCAGCTGCTGAGCATGCGCGGTATTTTTCGGATGAATTTGCTGTCCTTCCAGCCAGATGCTGCCGCTGTTGGCGTGGTAAACGCCGGTCAACGCTTTAATCAGCGTGGATTTACCCGCGCCGTTTTCGCCGAGCAGCGCCATAATTTCACCGCGCCGCAGGCTGAAATTAACGTTATCCAGCGCTTTCACGCCGGGAAAATACTGGCAGAGCCCCTCGGTGCGGAGGATTTCCGGGTTGGTTTCAGTGGTCATAGTGCGCTCCCCCTCACCCTAACCCTCTCCCCGAGGGGGAGAGGGAACAGATTGTACCCAACTTGCTACCCGTACCGCTCGGCCCATCGCCCGTTCAGGGAGAGGATTAGGGTGGGGGTACCAGTCCTGTAGGCCGGATAAGGCAAAGCCGCCATCCGGCATCGTGCGCCGAACTGCCTGATGGCGCTTCGCTTATCAGGCCTACCGTTACAAAGGTCCGATATGTGAAGCGCCATCAGCCAGGGCTATCTCTTAGTAGCCCATATTTTTCTTCTTCTCTAACTCTTCTTTCGCCGTATCCGGCAGGTACAGCGTAGACTTGGTGAGCGTCACTTTTTCCGGCAGGGTGCCGTCTTTCTTGAATTTCTCCAGCGCATCAAACGCCGGGCCGGCCATGTTCGGCGTCAGCTCGACGCTGGCGTTCGCTTCACCGGCAATCATCGCTTTGTAGATATCCGGTACACCGTCAATTGAGCCGGTGAGGATATCTTTACCCGGCTTCAACCCGGCCTCTTTAATCGCCTGAATGGCACCGATCACCATGTCGTCGTTATGGGCGTAAACCATGCAAATATTCTTGCCGTTGTTTTCCGCCTTGATGAAGCTTTCCATCACCTCTTTCCCCTTGCTGCGGGTAAAGTCGCCGGACTGGGAACGGATAATTTTGATATTTGACGCTTTCGAAATGGCATCGGCGAAACCTTTCTTACGGTCTATCGCCACGCTCGCGCCGACGGTGCCCTGCAACTCGACGACGTTACACGGCTTGCCGTCGACGGTTTTAATCAGCCACTCGCCAATCAGTTGGCCTTCCAGCACGTTGTTGGCGGTCACGGTAGTCATGTACAGCGATTTATCTTTCACATCGATAGATCGGTCGAGCAGGAACACCGGGATGTTGGCCTCTTTGGCTTCCTTCAGCACAGGCTCCCAGCCGGTCGCCACGACCGGCGCGATAAAGATGGCATCAACACCCTGAGCGATAAACGAACGCACCGCTTTAATCTGGTTTTCCTGTTTTTGCTGCCCGTCCGCAATCTTCAGAGTGATACCGCGTTTTTCCGCTTCCTGCTTCGCGACGTTGGTTTCAGCCGCGCGCCAGCCCGATTCAGAGCCAACTTGTGAAAATCCCACCGTTAAAGGGGCAGCCATGACCATAGACGACATGGCTGCGGAAACTGCTGTGACAAGAAGTAAGCGCTTCCACATAGAGGTATCCTCGTAGGGTTATTGTTGGTCAAATATTCATCTGCGGAAAAACTATAGACAATGAGAGATGTAACGGAATGAGTTACATCACACTTCAAAAAAGTAAATTATTTGTTAATCACCATTAACAGAGCAAGTTCAGGAGGGAGTAGGCGTCGCGCACCCGTTGAAGGCTATCGATTTTGTGGAAATTTTAACCCGTGTCAGACCATTTCCTGGCGCAATGTAAACGGTTCCACGATTTTATTCAGTATGCGGCTAACTTTATGGATTTTCCTGCCATAAGAAGGCACTAAAAAGACCGTGTTTCGCGGGGGGAGATGTAAAACAGGCCAAGACTTTCGCGGTGAGTTGGCTATAATACCGGGCACTAATTTGCCACACATTCTAAAGGAAACAGACATGAGCTTACTCAACGTCCCTGCGGGTAAAGATCTGCCGGAAGATATCTACGTAGTCATCGAAATCCCGGCTAACGCAGATCCTATCAAATACGAAGTCGACAAAGAGAGCGGCGCGCTGTTCGTTGACCGTTTCATGTCCACCGCGATGTTCTATCCGTGCAACTACGGTTACATCAACCACACCCTGTCTCTGGACGGTGACCCGGTTGACGTGCTGGTCCCAACCCCGTACCCGCTGCAGCCGGGTTCTGTGATCCGTTGCCGTCCGGTTGGCGTTCTGAAAATGACCGACGAATCCGGTGAAGATGCCAAACTGGTTGCGGTACCGCACACCAAGCTGAGCAAAGAATACGATCACATCAAAGATGTGAACGACCTGCCGGACCTGCTGAAAGCGCAGATCACCCACTTCTTCGAGCACTACAAAGACCTCGAAGCAGGCAAATGGGTTAAAGTTGACGGTTGGGACAACGCAGAAGCGGCTAAAGCTGAAATCGTTGCTTCCTTCGAGCGCGCGAAGAAATAAGATTTCTTTTCGAGCGTTAAAAACACCGCCTTCGGGCGGTGTTTTTGTTTGTAGGCCTCAGCTCTTGGCTGCCTGATGGCGCTGCGCTTATCAGGCCTACAACGCCAGGTGCAGATAAAAAAACAACGCCACCCGAGGGTGGCGTTGTCGTATTCAATACTGGTCTTTATCCAACCAGTTGCCGCTTTCTATCAGCTTCAGCCCATCGACCGGGCGCTGATAAACGTACATCCAGGCGCTACCATACGGCGTCTGAATGAGGTGACGTGCATATTCGCCCGCTTTGGTACGCAGCGCATCCAGCTCGGCTAGCGTCGAAGCATCAATCCGATAAACTTCACCGTGTACCGTGCCATCACCGGGCACCGCGCCTGGATAGTGGCCCAGGCTGTACAGTTGATAATCGGTCACGCTGTGATCGCCCAGCCACTGAGCGTTGGTCATCCAGTGGCTGTTGCCCTGTTTGCGCCGTAAACTGCCGTAAACAAATATTCGCATTGCTAAAACTCAAACTGATAGAGCAAATCGAGCGCCTGGTCTACGCCAGACACCGCTTCCAGATACAGCTTAGGCATCAGGCGATAGCGTAACGTGAGCGTCGCTAACGAGTCAAAGATCCCAACGCCATATTTCACCTGCAGACCTGGCAATACGTATCCGCTGACCACCACCTGGGAAGAATCGCCCACCCCCTGGGTATCCAGCGCCAGATTACTTACGCCAAACGTCTCGCCGATTTTACCCACAACCTGACCACTTTGTGCAACCCCCATGCCAATAAGCATTGAGGTCATCGCAGCGCTGTCGCTCTGACCGCTTTCCAATCCCTGTCCGCGAACGAGGTAAGAGAGCGCTTCCTGCTGCGACATCGCCGGGTCAGAGAAGACTTCCGCCTTTGGCTGATCCGCCGTGCCGGTAACACGAACGCCAGCGATAACATCGTTTTCGGTAGCATCCGGGTTGCGAATCGCTTCGATATTCAACAGCGGCTGATCCGGCGGGCCAGAGAACAGCAGCTCGCCTTTACGCACGATCAGATCCTGACCGTAGGCATGGAAGCGCCCTTCCGGGATATTGATCTGCCCGTTAAGCCCCAGTCCCTGTTTATCCTGCGCCACCTTCAGGTCGCCGGTCAGACGCGCTTTCAGGCCGAACGCATCCAGACGAACGTTATTGCCGACGTGGATGGTCAGGTTGCTGTTGATTGGAATCGAAGCCGATTTCGTCTCTTTCGGCTGGAGATCGTTATTCAGCAGCACTTCATCGCTGGAAACGCCCACCGCGCTTTCCGGCACCTCTTTCACCACGATACGCGCCCACGGCACATCGACGCTACCGTCAAGGGTAAACAGACTCGGCGTGGCGTTAAACACAACGTCAGGCGAGACGTCGAGACGCACCATCGGCGGCACGGTAATCCGCACGCGAGAGCCCTTCGCCGCAATACGCGCGCGCCAGTTTTCAATCTGCCGCCAGTCAGCGTCACCGTTCAGGCTGATCTGCCCCTGTGAGGTTCGCACTTCCCCCTGCAACGTCGAGGTGGCGCCGTTGAAGTTCATCGTCAGCTGGCTTGGCTGCATATCAAACGGCATAAAGTTACCGTCAACATCAAGGCCGCTAAGCTGAAGTTGACCGAACATCAGCGGGCTCTGGAGATCGCCGCCGAGGCGCAAATTCGCGTTCAGCTTGCCGTCCGCCTTTTCACCGCGCGAGAAGATCGGGTTAACCATCGCCAGCGAGAAGTTACGAATGTTGACGTTGCCGCCGAGATTACGCCGCCCCTGTGGGTCGGTCACCTGCACCTGCCCGTCTAACTGCCCGTTGTTGGTCAGACGAATCAACCAGCCTAGCTCGGCGCGGTTATTATGCAGGTCAGCGCTGAGGTTCAACGTATCGAAAGCCACCGGCAGCGGCGCGTTGTTGACGGTCTGAGTGACCTTAACGTTGCGCCCGGAGAGCATCACTTTACCCTGTGGCAACCCTTCTTTGGTGGTGTCCCAGGAGACGTCCGCGTTACCGCTAAACACGCCGCTAGCCTGAGTTTCCTCCGGCATAAACGGTTTGAGCATCGCCAGGTCGAAACGGTTGAGGTTGACCACCGCACGCCCCGCCGCGCCCGCGTCAATCGTCTGCGGCACGCACAGTTCGGCGTTCGGGTTCACCCAACAGTGCGGCCCGATGCTGATTTTCTGCTCCAGGTTACGGTAGTCCAGCGCAATATCGCGGTTGATGGACCACGGGCCGACCGGCGTCTTGAAACGGGTATTGCTTAACGCCCCCTTCCAGCGCTCTTCTTTACGATCGAAGCTGCCCGCCAGCGCCAGCTGACCAGAGACCGGCTCGCCCTGAATTTGCAACTGTAGCGAATGCTGTTTTTCGTTGCCCTTCGCCGCCAGATGCACCAGCCCGATATTCACATCCGGCTGCACGATGCGTTCAACGCGGACGTCGAGATTACCGCCAATCTGATCGGTGGATTTCACGTCGCCGTCGACGCGCACCTGGCCAATCGACAGCTCCTGCCAGCGCAGACCGCGTGCAGTAACGTCTGCCAGCAGCTGCGGCGCATCAACCGTACCGCGAATCTTCACCAGCCCTTTCGCCGTGCCGCCTAATCCCGGCAGCATGTTGTCGAGCTTCGGCGCGTCGATATTGGCATCGAGCTCCAGGTCTTTCACCCCCAGCTCGCCCTTCACGTCGGCGGTGTTATTGCCCAGCGCCACGTGTAGCCCCGGAATGGTCCATTGCAGGTAGCTGTTACCGCGCAGCGAGCCGTCGACGTTCACTTTGTTCTGCTTCACGTTGCCGGTGATTTTCATCTCCGGCACGTTCATCTGCCAGCTGCCGCCGTACAGACTGCCGTTAGTTTTGATCAGGCCATCCAGCTTCGATGGCCAGTCCGGCGCCAGCTTCCCGGTGTTAAGCCCGCGTAGAGCCAGTTCGCCGCGCCAGCTGATCGCCTGCTGCCAGTCAAGCAGCGCGGTCAACTCGGTTTTGCCTTCCAGCGCCGCGACGGTGAGTTTGTCGAGGCTCACCTGACGCTCGTTGCCTTTGGCATCGAGGGTGATATCCGCAGGCGGCACATCCTGCCCTTTCACCGCAGTGCGGAACGACAGCGTGTAATCGGTCATCTTGCCGCCGAGTTTCAGCTTCAGGTCATCGGCCTGGAACTGTTTCTCACCGCTAAACGGCCAATAAAGCTGTTTGCTGTTCACCTCAAGGTTGAACGGCAGCCCGGCTTCCGCCAGCTGCGCCTGCGCCCGAATGCCCAAATCCACCGGGCCGGAAAGGTTAACGCCCACTTCAAGCTGCTTACGCACCGCGCCGCCCACCTTGAGCTTCACTTTCTCGCCCTTCAGCGGGTCGATATTCAGGGTGCTGTTGAGCGTGAGATCCACCGGCCAGTCGTTGATGAGCGTGGCGGTACCGCTGGCGTTCACCGTGCCCTGGCTGGAGTCAATATCCAGCGCGTCGAGCTTCATGTTGCCGTCGATGCTGCTGACCTTCAGCAGCATTTTATAGACCGTCAGATCGGTATCGCCGGTAATACGCAGCTGCTCACCGCTGAAGGATTCGATATTCAGGTTCAGCGGCAGATGGACATCGGTCATCTCCGGCAGGACCGGCTTCGAAAACAGCTCGGTCATGGTTTCGCCAAGCGGTTTTTCCTGCGGCCGTGGGTTATCTATCTTCGGCTCCACCACCTCTTTCTGCGCCACGTCGGCGACTTTCGGCAAAGCGATAAGCAACCCTTGCAGCGTCGTTGGCGTCAGCGTCAGGTTCTTCTCCTGCCACGTCAGGCCGCTGCTGAAGTCCATCACCGATACCGTCGTGTCATCAATCTTAATATTGACGTTGTTGAGCGCGAACCGCTTCAAGGTGATTGGGTACGGCGTCGAGAGGTTCAACGGACCGCTGTCTTCTTCCTCTACCGGCGCGGCAGGCGGCATTTTACTGCTGTCGATTGCCACGTTGATATTGCTGAGCGCAACATCGTTAACGCACACGCTGCTGTGCCACAGGCATTTCAGGTCGACGGCCAGGTGAAGCTCACCGGCATCGACCGCGACGCCCGGCTGGGTATAGCGGACGTTTTTCAGCGAAAGATCGCGCCAGCCGCCGGTGACCTGACCTATCTCCAGCCCGGGAACCCAGCGGTTCGCCGCGTTAAACAGCAGATGCAGCCCCGTGGTGGTGCCAATCAGAAATCCCACGATGCCCAGCAGCAGCACGACAAAAATCAGTACGCCGAGGCTTATTTTTTTCCATAACGTCATAGCTCAGGCCCCAGACCGATGTAAAACTGTAATCCATGTTCATCTTTGTCGCCCACCGGGACGGCAAAGTCGAGCTTGATAGGCCCGACCGGCGACTGCCAGCGTACCCCTACCCCTGCGCCGGTTTTCCAGTCGCTCTGACGAATATCGCTGACCGCTTCACCGCCGTCCATGAACACGGCACCCCACCATTTTCCGGTCACGTTGTACTGATATTCCAGCGAGCCGGTGGCCAGTTTTGATGCCCCGATAAGTTTGCCTTTACTGTCTTCCGGGGAGATCGATTTGTACTTATAGCCGCGAATACTGCGGTCACCACCGGCAAAGAAGCGAAGATCGGGCGGAACGCGGTCAAAGTCGCCTGTTTCGATCCAGCCGAGGTTGCCACGAAACACAAAGCGATGGCGATCGTAAAGGGTACGGATCCAGACGTTTTGCGCCTGGAAAACCGAGAAGTCGACGTCTGAACCCCAGGCGGTGTTCGAGTAGTCGATCGAGTAACGCTGAGAGTCGCCCCAGGTTGGCATCAGACCGCCGCGTGAGCGGGTACGGCTGATAGAGACGCCCGGATAGAACAGCATGGTGGTGTTGGTGACGTCAGCCTGCGTAAAGTGGTCAAGACTCCAGCGTAGGTTAATTGCCCGCTGCCAGCCGCTGGAAAGGTCCAAGAAACGTGAAACGGCAAGCGTGGTGGAGTCAGACTTGGTATCGTTGAGGTCGGTACTTTTGAAACCGCCCTGCACCAGGTAGTACTGCTCAAGCGGATTTTTCAGCAGCGGCATCTTATAGCTGAAGTCCAACTGCTGTTCCGGTGCCGAGACGCTGAGACTGGTCGTCAGGCTGTGGCCGTAAGAGTTCACCCACGGTTTTTTCCATGATGCTTTCACCCGCGGGCCAACATCGGTGGAGTAACCGCCCCCCAGTTCTACGGTATTTTCGCTGCGCGGCGATACCACACCATGCAGCGGTAACACCTTAGTTTTCCGCGATTTATCAAACTCCGGCGCCACGACCACCGAGTTAAACCAGCCGGTTGCCGACAGACGCCGGTTCAGTTCCGCCAGATCGCTGGACTGGTAATAGTCACCTTTTTTGAACGGGACCAGATGCTGCAAATACTCTTCGCGGATCTGCGATCCTTCAAAGGTAACGTCACCAAAGCGGTAGCGCTCGCCGCTGTCATAATCGATATCCCAGAACGCCTGGTGACGATCGACCGCTACGCCAAGCTGACTCTTTTTGAACTCGCTATCAAAATAGCCCTTACGCAGCGCCACGCTGGTTAACGACCCTTTGAAATGGTCGTAATCGCTATGATTGAGCACCGTCCCGATTTTAGGGCGCGTCTTGAGTAGCGCCAGATAGTCGCTGTCGGTACGCGCCCCACCGCGCAGGATCACATCGGTACCGCCAATGCGCACCGGTTCACCCGGCGTCACTTTGGCCAGCAGTACCTGACGCCCCTTAGCCGGCGGCGGCTTAAGTTCAAAATCGATGGTCGGTTCGTAATAGCCAAGGGCTTTCAACCCCTCGCGAATGGCATCATCCACGCGTGCGCGGAAACGGCGATCCGGCGAAACTTCGTCGCTGTCGATGGTCGATAGCTGGGCTCGAACGTTTTTTTGTAGTTCGCCTGAGAGCCCTTCAACCTGTAGTCGGATGTTTGCTGCACTGGCAACACCGCTGGTCAGCAGTAAGCTCACCACACATAACTGGCGGATTTGTCGCACGTTTTCTCCTGAATATCCTTGTTTCCACCCCAAAAGGGAAACGAAAGTCCGCTCCGCGGCCATGACTGCGTTGTGACCTTTTTCGCGCCCTGATGGCGCGCGGTATTCAACGTCAGCTTAAAAAAAACCCACTCTTTGTCGGGTTGAAATAAAGACAGAGCCCCAAATTATTCTTATGTTTAAATTTAGACGTATTCGGCGTGTTTATTGTGTTAAAAGACACGCCCGGTTACAACCTTAACGGAAATTACTGTTCCCCGGAGGCGGTCCTTATGAGCTTGTTCGACAAAAAATATATTGTATCTCAATCGGATGCACTACCCGGAAGAAATACACCCATGCCGGTTGCAACGCTCAATGTTGTGACGGAACACTCAATGACCCACGTGCCGGAAGGCATGGAGGTCGCGCTGTTTGCGATGGGCTGTTTCTGGGGCGTAGAGCGGCTGTACTGGCAGCTTCCCGGCGTTTACAGCACCGCGGCAGGCTACACCGGGGGCTATACGCCGAACCCGACATACCGCGAAGTCTGCAGCGGACAGACCGGACACGCCGAGGCCGTACGCGTCGTGTATGATCCGGCGGTCATTAGCTATGGCGAACTGCTCAAAGTGTTCTGGGAGAATCATGACCCGGCTCAGGGTATGCGTCAGGGCAATGACCACGGTACGCAGTATCGTTCAGCTATCTATCCGTTGACCCCAGAGCAGGAACAGGAAGCGCACGCCAGCCTGCAGCAGTTCCAGGAAGCCATGCGCAGCGCGGGTGACGCACGCGACATCACTACCGAAATCGCCATCGCGAAACCGTTCTACTACGCGGAAGATGAACACCAGCAGTATCTACACAAAAACCCGTACGGCTACTGCGGCATCGGCGGGATAGGCGTGTGCCTGCCGCCACAGGCCTGAAAAATTAACGAGAGACCGAGACGCGCGCAGCGTGGCGCGTGGCGTGCGTCACGCTGCCCAAATCATACACTTTCCCTTGCAGCAGCAGGTTAAACACCGGGGCATTGGGGCGGTTTAGCCGCGTTTGCAAAAGATGGACAGCCTCGATACCCAGCGCCCGGCAGGGAATGGCGATACCCGTGGTTTCATTACGCATTGGCGCGTCGAGTTCCCAGACATAGGTGGTCATCAGGGAGATATCCTGCGGCACCCGCACGCCCCGTTTTTGCAGCACGTGATAGATACCCACGGACATCGGCAGCCCCGCGCAAAAAACCACTTCCGGCCATGCCGACGGCGGCGTTGAAGCAAACCAGTCTGCAAAGGCCCGCTCGGTTTCCTCTTCAGAGAAGCCCTCGGTCACCAGCAGATCGCGCTGGGCATCGAACGGCAGCTGGTACTGTCGATAAACCTCTTTAATCCCCTCCAGCCGCCAGTACATCGTCTCCCGCCGCAGGCTGGTGACGTTCAAAATCCGCCGATGGCCTTGTTCAAACAGATAGTTCGCCGCGCTGTAGCCAATCGCCCGATGATCTGGCGAGACGGAATCCAACAGTCCTTCTTTATCACGTGAGTTAATCAGCACGCACGGCTTATCCAACGACTGCGCCAGCTTGTGGATGGTCGGATCATCAATACCAATAATAATGATGGCGTTGATATTCTTGTGGCCGGCCTTTTCCAGAAACACTTTGATATCAGCGCGTTGTTCATCCAGCCCGCAGTAGCTGACGTACACATCGTGCGGTGCCACCGCTTCCGCGATGCCGCGCGTCACTTCCAGATAGTAGGTATCCCCCTGGGCGATAAACGTGCGCTGCGGTGCGAATACGGCGATGCCGTTGATGAGCAGGCGACCGCTCGCCAAATCATCCAGCACGCCAAGCTGACGCGCGCAGCTGACGATCGCCTCGCGCGCCTTATCGCTGGTATATGACTTGCCGCTTAACACCCGTGATACGGTACTGACGGAGTAGCCGGTTCGGGCGGCAATTTCATCCATTTTGAGCTTGCCAGACATAGTGTGACCTCTGTCGCAATCATCTTTTGCAAATTTTTGCAGATGCAGTTCGATGATTTTAAAACCTATTTTTATTTTTCCGCGCAAATTCCTTTCCTGGCTGCGAGCATTCTCACAAATTCCATTTGTCCCCCCTCACCTCCTTCCCTATTTTCAGATTTCAGTCATTTCTATTACGTTAAGGTGCGACATGGATAAGGTGCGTTTTGGCATTATCGGCGTAGGCAATATCGGAACCGTTCACGCCCGATACCTGCTGGCGGGTACGGTAAAAGAGGCCTGCCTGACGGCAGTGTGTGACAACAATCCCGACAAACATTCCGCCATTCGCCAGCTGGTTGGCAATGACGTGGCTCTCTTCAGCGACGCCGAAGAGATGCTGAAAAGCGGGCTGATTGACGCGGTCATCGTCTCCACGCCGCACTATGACCATCCAGGTCTCTCCATGCTAGCCATGCGTCACGGCATTCATACCCTGTGCGAGAAACCGGCTGGCGTCTACACCGCGCAGGTGCGCGAAATGAACGAATTCGCCCGCGGCTGCAACGTGGTGTTCGGCATGATGTTTAACCAACGCCCTAACCCGCTGTATCAGAAAGTGAAAGATCTGATCGACAGCGGTGAGCTGGGCGAACTGCGTCGCTCCAACTGGATCATCACCAACTGGTATCGTTCGCAGAGCTACTACAACTCCGGCGGCTGGCGCGCCACCTGGAAGGGCGAAGGCGGCGGGGTGCTGCTGAACCAGGACCCGCACCAGCTGGATTTATGGCAGTGGTTGGTGGGTATGCCGGTGCGGATGCGCGCTTTCTGCCAGTTCGGTAAGCATCGCGATATCGAAGTGGAAAACGAGGTCACCGCCTATGCCGAGTATGCCAACGGTGCGACCGGCGTCTTTATTACCACCACCGCCGAAGCACCGGGCACTAACCGTCTGGAGATCGCCGGCGATCGCGGCAAAGTGGTGGTGGAAGATGGCAAGCTGCGCTTCTGGCGGCTGCGCGAATCGGAAACCGAATTTAATGCCCGCTGGGAGAACGGCTTTGGTGAACCGGAGTGCTGGGAGGTGACCATTCCGGTTGCGCCGGAGTGTAGCGATCACCATGTCATCACCGCCAACTTCGCCGCCGCGGTGCTGCACGGCACACCGCTACTGGCCCCGGGTGCCGAGGGCATTCACGGCCTGACGCTGTCAAACGCCATGCACCTCTCCACGTGGACCGATGACTGGGTTGACCTGCCGTTCGACGAAGCGCTGTTTAAAAAGCTGCTCGATGAGCGCATCGCCACCTCCATTGATAAACAGGTGGTCAGTAAAACGCTCGATGCCTCCGGCACCTGGTAATCCACAGCAGGAGAACACCATGTTACGCATTGCGATTGTGGGAACCGGCAACATCTCCCACAGCCATATTCAGGGCTATCAGGAATTTGCCGACCGCTGCCAGATTGTGGCGCTGGTCGATATTTACCCGGAAAAGGCGCAGGAAAAGAAAACACGCTACGGGCTGAGTCACGCCACCGTGTTCAGCAGCCATCAGGCGCTGCTGGAGTCCGGCCTTGAGGTGGATATCGTCGACGTCTGCACCCCGCCCTACGTACACGCCGAAATCAGCATTGACGCGCTCAACGCCGGCAAGCACGTGCTGTGCGAAAAGCCGATGGCGGCCTCGCTGGAAGAGTGTGACGCGATGATCGCCGCCCAGCGTGCCAGCGGCAAAATTCTCTCCATCATCGCCCAGAACCGCTTTACCGACGCCTTCTGGCGCTTAAAGCAGGTTGTCGATTCCGGCGAACTGGGCAAAATCTGCCACGCGCAGGTGGACTCGTTCTGGTGGCGCGGCCACTGCTACTACGACCTGTGGTGGCGCGGGACGTGGGAGAAAGAGGGCGGCGGCTGCACGCTTAACCATGCGGTGCACCACATTGACGCCATCCAGTGGATGCTCGGCTTCCCGAAAGAGGTGGTGGCAATGATGACTAACGTCGCCCACGATAACGCCGAAGTGGAAGATCTTTCCGCCGCCATTTTCCGCTACGACAGCGGCGCGCTGACGCAATTGACCGCCTCGGTAGTCCATCACGGTGAAGACCAGAAAATCGTGATTCAGGGCGATAAAGCGCGCATCTCCGCACCTTGGGACGTGTGGGCCAGCGTCTCTGCCGACAACGGCTTCCCGCAAGAACAGCACGATAGCGAACGTGAGGCGCGGCTGGATGCGCTGTTCCGCCATACGCCGCCGCTGAAATACACGCTACACGCCGGGCAGATTCACGACCTGCTCAACGCCGTTGAACAGCACGGTGAACCGCTGATTGATGGCGTGCAGGGCAAACGCTCGCTGGAGCTGATTACCGCAATTTATCAATCGTCAATGACCGGACGGGTAGTGACGCTTCCCGTCAGCCCGAATGAGCCCTGGTACAAAACCGGCGGCCTGGTTTCCCTCGCCCCGCACTTCTATGAGAAGGCCGCCTCGGTGGAGAACTTCTCGGAAGTGGGCGCAATTCCGTTGGGTAAAAATTTGGATAAAGGAGCATAAGCATGAGCATCAAAGACGGTATGAACTACGCCCCGGTGGGTAAACCGCAACCGGTCGTCGGCGAGGGCGAGTTTATTATTGCCGCCGCCGCGTTGGACCACGGTCATATCTATGGCATGTGCAACGGCCTGATTGAAGCTGGGGCGACGCTGAAATGGGTTTATGACCCCGATCCAGCCAAAGTCGACAAGTTCGTCCAGCAGTATCCGCAGGCGCAGATTGCGCCGTCGCTGGAAACCATACTCAACGACAGCAGCGTGCAGCTGGTCGCGGGTGCCGCCGTGCCTTCTGAGCGCTGTGCGTTGGGGCTGAAGGTGATGGACGCAGGTAAAGATTACTTCACCGATAAAGCGCCGCTGACCACGCTGGCGCAGCTGGAGGCCGCTAAACGTAAGGTGGCGGCAACCGGGCGCAAATACGCGGTTTATTACAGCGAACGTCTGCACGTTGAAAGCGCCGTGTTCGCCGGGCAACTGGTGCAGCAAGGCGCAATTGGCCGCGTAATGCAGACGCTCGGCGTCGGCCCGCACCGCGAAGGCGAAGGTCGCCCGGGCTGGTTCTACGAGAAGGAATTCTTCGGCGGCATCCTGTGCGATATCGGCAGCCATCAGATTGAACAGTTCCTGTTTTACACCGGCAACGCTGACGCGCGCATCGTGGCAAGCCAGGTACGCAACGTTAACCATCCGCAGTATCCGCAGTTCGAAGATTTCGGCGACGCGATGCTGGCCGGGGAGAACGGCGCGACCGGCTACTTCCGCTGCGACTGGTTTACCCCGGATGGCCTCTCCAGCTGGGGCGACGGTCGCCTGACCCTGCTCGGCACCGACGGTTATATCGAAATCCGCAAATACGTCGATATCACTCGCGGCGAGCAGGACGTGGTGTACCTGGTCAACAAAGAGGGCGAGTTCCGCTATCCGGTCGCCGGTCAGGTGGGCTTCCCGTACTTCGGCCAGCTGATTCTGGACTGCCTGAACCGTACGGAAAACGCCATGACCCAGGCTCACACCTTTAAAGCCGCCGAACTGTGCGTGAAAGCGCAGATGCTGGCGAACGCGGTGGAATAACAGGAGGCGGCGATGAAAACACGTCAGGCGGCAATTATCGGCTGCGGCGCCATTCACACCTGCCATGTGGACGCGCTGCGTCATGTACCGGGCGCGGTCCTGCGAGCCGTCGTCGATATCGATAGCGAAAAGGGCAGCCGGCTCGCTGCCGACTATGGCTGTGATTTTTATCAGGACTATCGCGAGATGCTGCTGGATGACGCCATTGACGTGGTGCATATCTGTACGCCGCATTACCTGCATAAGCCGATGATCCTTGCCGCGCTCGCGGCAGGGAAGCAGGTGTTCTGCGAGAAGCCGGTGGTCATGAACCCACAGGAGGTAGACGAAATTCAGGCTGCCGCCGCGCTTGCCCAACGTCACGTTGGCGTTTGCTATCAGAACCGCCTCAACCCGACCAGTCTGGCGATTCAGCGCTGCATCGAGGCGGGCTCGCTTGGCACAATGCACGCCATAAAAGCGGTGCTCACCTGGTCACGTTCCGGCAACTACTATGCCGCAAGCCCGTGGCGCGGCAATTTCGCCACAGAGGGTGGCAGCCTGTTGATCAACCAGGCCATTCATACCCTGGACCTGATGCAGTGGTTTGGCGAGGGCGTTCGTCGTCTTAAAGGGGTTGTCGACAGCACCCTGCTGGCCGACGAAATCGAGACTGAAGACAGCGCGATGGTCACGTTGTGCTTTAACAACGGCGCGCGCGGCCTGTTTTATGCCAGTAACTGCTATGCCAGCGACTCCCCGCTGCTGCTGGAAATTGAGTTCGAACGCGGCATGCTGCGGCTGCATGACAACGCGCTGTGGCAAATTTGCGGCGATGAACGCGTTCTGCTGGCCAGCGACGCCTCGCCAGACGGCGTGGGTAAAAGCTATTGGGGCATCGGTCATCAGCAAGCCGTACTGCATTTTTACCAGGCGTTAGACAACGCCGCAACCGCCAGCTTTTGCGATATTCGCGAAGCAGCAAAATCATTACAGATGGTTAATACCATTTACCAATCGTCACTATTGAGGAAATGGGTGAATATAACCGAGTGATCGTCATCCGATTTTTCCTGCTGTCAATATTATAAGGTGCAGAGGTGACTCTGCACCGACACCCTACCAGTACAGGAATAATAATATTATGGTGAAACCAACCGAACGTCGCGTTGGCTATGGCATTGCTATTGGCTACGGAGTCACTGATTTATTTGGCGGCGGCGCCTTTGCCGTTATCGGAACATGGCTTTTATTTTTTTACACTACCTATTGCGGTTTATCCGTATTAGAAGCCGGTTCAATATTTGCCATCGCCCGTATTATCGACGCCATTTTAAGCCCGGTAATGGGATACATTACTGATAACTTTGGTAATACCTGGCTTGGCCGTAAATTTGGCCGCCGCCGTTTCTTCTTGTTGATTAGTTCTCCGCTGATGTTTCTCTACGCGCTCGTCTGGCTGACCGATATGAACTATTGGTACTACCTGGGCACCTACCTCTCCATCGAACTGCTGTCAGCGATGGTGCTGGTTCCCTGGGAGACGCTGGCGGCTGAAATGACCAACCGCTTCAGCGAGCGGACGCGGCTTTCCGGCGTACGCATGATGTGTTCCGCCCTCGGCGGTTTTCTGGCAGTCTCCGTCCCCGGAATTATTATGCAATATACCGGCAAGGATAATTCCTTTACCTACACCCTGACCGGGATTGTTTTTGCTGTTATTTATTGCGTCGCGATATTTACCACCTGGGCCTGCACCTGGGAAGCCAAAGACGTTCGCGAAGAGTATGAATTTCAGCCCGATAACCAACGCAGCAGCGGTCTTTTAAACCATTTAAAATATCTGGTTATCGATCTTATATCCTCATTCAAAATCAGAATATTTCGTCAACATATTTTAATTTATATTTGTTCTTTCACCGCCATGGATGTCTTTGGCTCGGTATTTACCTATTACGTGGTTTATGCTCTGCACCACGACGCCGAAATGGTTTCCGGTTTATTAAGTATTGCCGCTTTTGTCTCTATTCCCGGTACTTTCGGTTTTATGATGCTGATGAATAAATTCAACCTCACCCCCTCCGGGGCGCTACGGCTCTCCTATGGCAGTATTCTGCTGGTGCTGGCGTTTCTGTTTACCGTCTATATCGGTAATTTCCAGGTCCCGACGCTGCTGTTTTCTTCGGTCTTTGTCCTACTGGGCCTCGCCAAAGCCGGGCTGTATTACATCCCGTGGAACATCTACAGCTTCATTCCGGACGTTGATGAAATCGTCACGCGCCAGCGTCGCGAGGGCATTTTCGCGGGCGTGATGGTCCTGACCCGCAAAAGCACCGTCGCATTAGCGATTATGCTGATTGGCATCGTGCTCGAAGAGAGTGGCTTCGTCAAAGGCGGCGGCGCGCAGCCGGCCAGCGCCCTGCACGCGATTATTGGCCTGATGATTTTCGCCACCGCCGGGCTACTGGCTATCAGTTTCTACATCACCTACCGCTTTAAGCTGACGCAGAAAACTCACAGCCTGTTGGTTAAAGAAGTGGCCCGCCGTAAGCTTGGCGGCAACGCCGAAGACTGCGACGAGGAGACCCGTGATGTCATCCGCGCGCTGACGGGCTATGCCTATAATGAGGTCTGGGATGCGACACCGAAGCGTCGCGCAAAAACCACACCGTTACCGACTAACGGTTAACCTCTGGCAGCTTTACAGTCCCTTACGCTATACTAACCCCTGAAATTGCCGGCCCAACGCCTTCGGGCCGGTTTTCAATGTGTATTTCACACGGATTTATCAACTTCCCTTCCGAGGATCTGGCCCCACGGGTTAGATAAGATATGTTAAACAGTATATTCATCATACTTTGCCTGATCGCCGTCAGTGCGTTCTTCTCAATATCTGAGATTTCACTTGCCGCATCGCGCAAAATCAAACTGAAACTGCTTGCCGATGAAGGCAACATCAACGCCCAACGCGTGCTGAAAATGCAGGAAAACCCGGGGATGTTCTTCACCGTGGTGCAAATTGGCCTCAACGCGGTTGCCATTCTCGGCGGTATCGTCGGCGACGCGGCGTTCTCTCCGGCGTTTCACTCGCTGTTCTCCAACTATATGTCAGCGGAACTCTCCGAGCAGTTGAGCTTTATTCTCTCCTTCTCGCTGGTCACCGGCCTGTTTATCCTGTTTGCGGACTTAACTCCGAAACGCATCGGTATGATTGCGCCTGAAGTGGTGGCTTTGCGTATCATCAACCCGATGCGCTTCTGCCTGCTGGTCTTCCGGCCGCTGGTGTGGTTCTTCAACGGCATGGCTAACATCATTTTCCGTATCTTCAAGCTGCCGATGGTGCGTAAAGACGACATTACCTCCGACGATATCTACGCGGTGGTGGAAGCCGGGGCGCTGGCGGGCGTGCTGCGTAAACAAGAGCACGAGCTTATTGAAAACGTTTTTGAGCTGGAGTCCCGTACCGTGCCGTCATCAATGACGCCGCGTGAAAACGTCATCTGGTTCGATCTGCATGAAGACGAGCAGAGCCTGAAAAACAAAGTGGCCGAGCATCCGCACTCCAAGTTCCTGGTGTGTAACGAAGATATCGACCACATCATCGGCTACGTCGATTCCAAAGACCTGCTGAACCGCGTACTGGCCAACCAGAGCATGGCGCTGAACAGCGGCGTGCAGATTCGTAACACGCTGATCGTGCCGGATACGCTGACGCTGTCCGAAGCGCTGGAAAGCTTTAAAACCGCCGGTGAAGACTTCGCCGTGATCATGAACGAGTACGCGTTGGTGGTGGGGATTATCACCCTCAACGACGTGATGACCACCCTGATGGGCGACCTGGTCGGCCAGGGGCTGGAAGAGCAGATTGTCGCCCGTGACGAGAACTCCTGGCTGATTGACGGCGGTACGCCGATCGATGATGTCATGCGCGTACTGGATATCGACGATTTCCCGCAGTCGGATAACTATGAAACCATCGGCGGTTTCATGATGTTTATGCTGCGAAAAATCCCGAAACGCACCGACTCGGTGAAGTTCTCCGGCTATAAATTTGAAGTGGTGGATATCGATAACTACCGTATCGATCAGCTGCTGGTGACCCGCATCGACAACAAACCCACGGTGCTGGTACCGAAGCAGACAGAAATCGCCGAACGCGAACAGGGCGCCGCCTGATCCCCTTGCTGGGCTACGCCTGTAGCCCGGCAAATCCCCCTTCCCCGCAGAATGTGAAGCGGCTCACGCCCATCTCGCCGTAGCAGATTAGTACTGGTCGATAGCGGAACATTTATGACTCCCCGTGGCGCGAAACGGTAACGTTGCTCGCGTCTCTACAACAAGATTCCTGGAAAAGGAAACGAGGGTATCATGAATAAAAATTACTCTATGAGCTGCCTGTTCTTCCTGTTTTTCTTTATCGGCTGGGGCTGCTGCTACCCCTATCTGTCGTTGTGGCTGACCGAAACCATCGGTATCAGCTATACCGACGTAGGTCTGGTTTATTCGTTTACCGCCATCATCGCGGTGTGCGTGCAGCCGCTGTTCGGTTTTATCTCCGACAAGCTGGTCTACCGTAAACATCTGATGTGGATGCTGGCCATCATCATCACGCTGTTTGCCCCCTGGTGGATCTACGTTTTCGCCCCGCTGCTGAAATACAACGTTATTCTCGGCGCGCTGGCGGGCGGAGTGTACATCGGCATGGCCTACGGCGCGGGCTGCGGTATCTGTGAAGCCTATATAGATAAAGTCAGCCGCGCCTCCGGCTTCGAGTTTGGCCGCGCGCGCATGTTTGGCGGTATTGGCGCCGCCATCGGCACCTTTGCCGCCGGCAAGCTCTACGGTATCGACCAGAACATGATTTTCTGGCTGGCCAGCGCCGCTGGCGTCTGCCTGCTGCTGATCGTCTGGAAAACCCAGGTGGATACCTCCAGCACAGCCGGTCAACAGCAAATGAAAACCACCCCCGTCACCTTTCACGACGCGGTGGCGCTGCTGAAGCTGAAAAAGTTCTGGTTCTTCGCCATCTATACGATCGGCGTCGGCGCGGTCTATGAAACCTACGACCAGCAGTTTGCCATCTACTACAGCCACTTCTTTGAGAGTAAAGCGCGCGGTGCGGAAGTCTTCGGCTACCTCACCACCGGGCAGATCTTCCTCGATGCGGTAGTGATGTTCTTTGCCCCGTGGTTCGTCAACAAAATCGGCCCGAAAAACGCCCTGCTGTACTGCGGCATGATCATGAGCCTGCGCATCATCGGCTCGGCCTGGGCGGTTGGCCCGGTCTCCATCAGCCTGATCAAACTGCTGCACGGCTTCGAAAGTTCGGTGCTGCTGGTGGCCGCGCTGAAGTATATCGCCGCCAACTTCAATCCGCTGCTTTCCGCCACCGTTTATCTGATTGGCTTCCAGTTCGCCAAGAGCTTTAGCTCGATTTTCCTCTCCACCGGGATTGGCCATATGTACCAGAGCATGGGTTTCACCAGCAGCTACATCGTGCTGGGCGGCATCGCCCTGTGCTTCACCCTGCTCTCCTTTATCACATTGGATAAGGCGCGATTTTTCGCCCCGCAGACCGCAACCACACACTAATGACACGAGGTAACCGCATGTCTGATTTATATTACGGTGTCGCTTATTACGACGAATATATGCCGGAGGATCGCCTTGCTCAGGACATCGCGTTAATGCGCGAGACAGGCATCAACGTGGTGCGCATCGCGGAATCTACCTGGAGTACGCTGGAGCCGCAGGAAGGCGAATACCATTTCTACCACATCGACCGCGTGCTGAACGCCATGCACCAGGCGGGGATCGCGGTGATTATCGGTACACCGACCTACGCGGTACCGGCATGGCTGGTGGCGAAGCACCCTGACATTCTGGTGACCACCGCCGAAGGCCAGCAAAAGTACGGCCCGCGGCAGATTATGGACATCGTGAACCCCACTTTTCGCCGCTATGCAGAGAACATAATCCGCACGTTGATGGCCCATGTGCAGAATCATCCGGCGATTATCGGCTGGCAGTTGGATAACGAAACCAAGCACTACGACAACGTCGGGCGCTATATGCAGGAAGGCTTTGTGCGCAGCTTGCAGGAAAAATATCCCAGCCTCGATCGGTTGAACCACGACTTCGGGCTCGACTACTGGAGCAACCGCATCGACAGCTGGGATGATTTCCCGCCGGTAGAAAACACCATCAATGCCAGCCTCGCCTGCGCTTTCTCGCGCTATCAGCGCCAGCAGGTCACGGAGTATCTGGCGTGGCAGGCGGAGATCGTGCGCGAGTACGCGCAACCGCACCAGTTCGTCACCCACAACTTTGATTTCGAATGGCGCGGCTATTCGTTTGGCGTCCAGCCGCGCGTGGACCACTTCGCTGCGGCCAAAGCGCTGGATATTGCCGGGGTCGATATTTATCACCCCAGCCAGAAGCATTTAACCGGACGAGAAATTGCCTTTGGCGGCGCCATTACCCGCGCGCTAAAAGGCGGCAATAACTACTTCGTGCTGGAAACCCAGGCGCAAGGCTTTGCCCAGTGGACGCCATTCCCCGGCCAGTTGCGGCTCCAGGCTTTTAGCCACGTGGCGTCGGGCGCGGCGATGGTCTCGTACTGGCACTGGCACTCTATCCACAATTCATTTGAAACCTACTGGAAGGGGCTGCTGAGCCATGACTTTTCCCGCAACGCGACCTGGCAGGAAGCGACCACCATCGGCGCTGATTTCGCCCGACTGTCGCCTCAGCTAGCCGGGCTGCGCGCGGAAAACGACGTGGCGCTGCTGATTAACAATGAAGCCATGGATGCGCTCAATCAGTTCCGCCCCGGCGACGCGCAGGGCAACGTCTATAACGATATCTTCCGCCGCTTCCACGATGCGCTGTATGACCACAATATCGCGCTGGATATCATCAACGACGTCACCGAGGAGACGTCGCGCTATAAAACATTGATCGTACCCGGCCTGTACGCCGCCGATGACGGTCTGCTCACGCGGATTAACCGCTACGTTGAGCAAGGAGGACGGGCGCTGATTGGCTTTAAGTCCGGCTTCAGCGATGAAAACGTGAAGGTGCGCAGCAGCGTGCAGCCGGGCATTCTGCACAGCGCATGTGGCGTCACCTACAGCCAGTTCACCCTGCCGGAGGACGTGACCGTTGCCGCCTGTACTTCAGCCCTGGACTGCCGCGAACACAACGCCGCCGAGCTGTGGATGGAGCTGCTAACGCCTGCGCCGGGTACCCGCACGCTGCTGCGCTATCAGCATCCGGCCTGGCGCGAGTATGCGGCGGCGACCGAAGCGGACTACGGCAAAGGCCGGGCGCTGTACGTTGGCTTCCTGCCGCAAAAGACGCTGATTAGCCAGCTGTTTGACACCCTGACCGATGGGCTGGAACTCCGTTCGCGCACGTCGGCCTACCGCTATCCGTTAATTACCAGGACCCTGCGTAACCGCGACGGCAAACGCATTCACTTCCTGTTTAACTACAGCGGCGATAGTCAGGAGATGCTCGCCGAAACCAGCGGCACCGAGCTGCTAAGCGGTAAATCGGTGACGCTCGGCGAGCCATTGCGTCTCAGAGGCTGGGAATTTAGTATCATCGAAAGTTAACGGCAACGGGCGGAGGAGTTATGGAGTTAGATATCAATGCGCTTTTGCACTTCTCACCATTGATAAAAACCTTCACCTTCAACGCCTGGGTCGTCGCCGGCTTTACGCCGATTACTCGCGGTTCAAAGCTCGACTATTACATCAACCGCCCGCAGGGGATGAAGGGTTATATTATCAACCTGACCCTGCGCGGCCAGGCGCGCGCGAAAGCGGGAGAAGGGTCGCTGCTGTTTGGCGAAAACGAACTGCTGCTGTTCCCCCCTGGCGTGCCACACCACTACGGGCGCGATGAGCACAGCGAACATTGGGACCACCTGTGGATCTACTTTATTCCACGTCCTTACTGGGTCGACTGGCTGAAGTGGGACCACACGACCCATAGTATTGGCAAAACCACGGTGAACGATCCCCAGCAGCAGCAGGCGCTACGCGATCTTTTTTATGAGGTTATCCATCACCACAACGATACCGCCCCGCTCGCCGAAGCGCTGGCGATGAACGCGCTTGAGAGGCTTATTTTGAGCTGCTTCCAGCTACAGCCGATCAGCAACCGCCACGCCCACGACCCGCGCATCAACGCCATCTGTGATTACCTGAACGAAAATATTGCCCAGGAGATGAAAATTGAGACGCTGGCAGCGATGGTTTTCCTGTCGCCTTCCAGACTGGCGCACCTGTTTAAGAATGAGTTAGGGCAGACCATCTACGCCTGGCGCGAGATGCAGCGGGTGAATCGGGCAAAGTGGCTACTGCAGACCACCACGCTGCCGCTGAATAAAGTAGCGCTGTCGGTCGGCTATAGCGACCCGGTCTATTTCACGAAGGTGTTCCGCAAACACAACGGCATTCCGCCGGGGGAGTACCGCAAGCGCTATGCGGCGATGAAGGGCTAAAAACATCAACGGCTCACATAAGGAGCCGTTTTTAATTCTACCGCGTGGTATCTACGTTAGGCCATTTCGGTCTGAAGACGCAGTACGTGACGGTTTACTTCAGACATCACAGAAAGGTGCTGGATGTCTCTAACTTTTGGGATAAGAATTTTACCCTTATCAAATTCAAAAGCGCCAACGTCCTTGATATACAACCGTCCACGAAACAGGGTCTTAACATACTTCGCAACCTGAAGCGGGTTGTAGCGTTGGAAAATTTTCATTCTAATCTCCTGCGAGTACTACGCCCTAGTTGATCCACATTTGGCTTCAACGCTCCGGGGCGCAAAGTGAAGTACTCGTTAACTATAGTCCATAACAACAGAGGTCCTCTATCATAGAGGTCCTAATTTACTTTTTTATTACAATAATTCAGAACATTCTTTTCAGCTATACGACGAAGACAGTATAAGGCTTCATTTTCATGAGATTGTGTGCGTTCCTCCACAAACTGGCACCGCCTTTGCGGGAAAACTCCATTAATCGCACTTATGATTAAAAGCATCGGCCAAGTGGTCGGATCACCTGCACATAAAAAGGAAAAACCATGACCCTACGTACGCTTCTGGCGGTTTCATGCCTGTTAATGCCGTTAATGGCAACCGCCCACAATTTCACAAATGGACAACGCGTGGCCCCCGTCGGCGTAGCCGATCGCGGTGAACTCATACTTGATAAGGATAAGTTTAGCTATAAAAGCTGGAATAGCGCGCAGCTCCCGGGCAAAGTACGCGTGGTGCAGCATATTGCCGGACGCTCATCGGCAAAAGAGAAAAACGCCTCGTTGATTGAAGCCATTAAAGCCGCCAATCTGCCGCACGATCGCTACCAGACCACCACCATCGTGAACACCGATGACGCCATTCCGGGTTCATCAATGTTTGTGCGCAGCAGCATTGAAAGCAATAAGAAGCTGTTCCCGTGGTCGCAGTTTGTCGTTGATAGCGACGGCGTAGTGCGCAAAGCCTGGCAGCTTGATGAAGGCAGTTCAGCGATTGTGGTGCTGGATAAAGACGGCCGCGTGCAATGGGCAAAAGACGGTGGCCTGACGGCGGCAGAAGTGCAGCAGGTCGTCGCCCTGCTGCACAAGCTGTTGAATTAAAAAATCGAAACGCGGAAGCCGGGGTTAAGGAACGATTCGCGCGGGGTGTAATCCAACGTTTTACCCTGCCAGTCGTTGACGTGCGCGCCGGCAGCGGCGGCGACAGCGTGTCCCGCCGCGGTATCCCAGATGTTGGTTGGCCCGAAGCGCGGGTAAAGCTGCGCTTCGCCTTCCGCCACCAGGCAGAACTTCAGCGACGAACCAATCGACGCCGTATCATGCTCGCCTAACTGTTGCAGATACTCTTTCAGCTCGTCATCGTTGGCATAGTGCGAACGACTGACCACCACTTTCGGCGGATTAGCGTCGCGCACCTGAATTTGCTTACGCACGCCGCACTCTTCTTTCCACGCCTTGCCGTTAGCGGCGCTATACATCACCTTCAACACCGGCGCGTAGACCACGCCCAGCACCGCTTTACCGTTCTCAATTAGCGCGATGTTAACGGTGAATTCACCGTTGCGTTTGATGAACTCCTTGGTGCCGTCCAGCGGGTCCACCAGCCAGTAGCGCTGCCAGTGCTGACGCACCTCCCAGCCCGGCGGATCTTCTTCGGAGAGAATCGGGATTTCCGGCGTCATCGCCTTCAGACCGTTGATAATCACATGATGAGCGGCGATGTCGGCCGCGGTGACCGGCGAATCATCTTGCTTGCTGGCGATGTCTAACGGCTGCTTGCCATCGTACACGTCCATGATGGCATCGCCCGCATCGCGCGCAAGCTGACAGACTTGTTCTAACATTTTCCACCTCGTTAAAATTACAGTGGTGTTAACTTATTGTTTTATTTATATCGTATTGCCGCTTAATCCGCTATTCCCATCATCGTTCCGGATAACTGTGAACCGCTGCCGATTTCCCGTCATGATTTTCTGGCATGATTCACATCCTTGTAAGCAACAGAAAACAAATACATTTAAATCTGTGTCTTAGATCGAAAAAAAGGATGCCTCTGATGATCAAGTTTAGCGCAACGCTTCTGGCCACGCTGATCGCCGCCAGCGTCAATGCGGCAACGGTGGACCTCCGAATCATGGAAACCACCGATCTTCATAGCAATATGATGGATTTTGATTACTACAAAGATACCGCCACCGAGAAGTTCGGCCTGGTCCGCACGGCGAGCCTGATTAACGCCGCTCGCGGCGAGGTGAAGAACAGCGTGCTGGTGGATAACGGCGACGTTATTCAGGGCAGCCCAATGGGTGACTACGCGGCAGCCAAAGGGCTGAAACAGGGCGATACGCACCCGGTGTATAAAGCCATGAACCTGCTCGACTACACGGTGGGCAACCTCGGCAACCACGAGTTCAACTACGGCCTGGATTATCTGCACAAAGCGCTGGCAGGTGCGAAGTTCCCCTACATTAACGCCAATATCATCGACGTTAAGACCCAAAAACCGATGTTTACTCCGTATCTGATCAAAGAAACGGAAGTGGTCGATAAAGACGGCAGCAAACACACGCTGAAAATTGGCTATATCGGCTTTGTACCGCCGCAGATCATGACCTGGGATAAGGCCAATCTCAGCGGCAAAGTCACCGTTAACGACATCACCGAAACCGCCCGCAAGTACGTGCCGGAAATGCGCGCCAACGGTGCGGACGTGGTGGTGGTGATTGCCCACTCCGGCCTCTCTGCCGATCCCTACCAGGCGATGGCGGAAAACTCGGTCTACTACTTAAGCCAGGTCCCGGGCGTTGACGCCATTATGTTCGGCCACGCCCACGCGGTGTTCCCGAGCAAAGACTTCGCCACCATTAAAGGCGCGGATATCGCCAAGGGTACCCTCAACGGCGTTCCAGCAGTGATGCCGGGCATGTGGGGCGATCACCTGGGCGTGGTCGATCTGGTGCTGAACAATGACAGCGGTAAATGGCAGGTCACCTCGGCACAGGCGCAGGCGCGCCCGATTTACGATGCGGCGGCGAAGAAATCGCTGGCGGCAGAAGACAGGAAGCTGGTCGATGCGCTGAAAGCCGACCACGATGCGACGCGTGAATTCGTCAGCAAGCCGATCGGGAAATCCTCCGACAACATGTACAGCTACCTGTCGCTGGTGCAGGACGACCCAACCGTCCAGGTAGTTAACATGGCGCAGAAGGCCTACGTTGAACACTATATTCAGGGCGATCCGGATCTGGCGAAGCTGCCGGTGCTGTCTGCCGCCGCACCGTTTAAAGTGGGTGGACGTAAGAACGATCCGGCCAGCTATGTCGAAGTGGAAAAAGGCCAGTTAACCTTCCGTAACGCCGCCGATCTTTATCTCTATCCGAACACCCTGGTGGTCGTCAAAGCCAGCGGCAAAGAGGTGAAAGAGTGGCTGGAGTGTTCTGCCGGGCAGTTCAACCAGATCGATCCACACAGCAGCAAGCCGCAGTCTCTGATCAACTGGGACGGCTTCCGCACCTATAACTTCGACGTAATTGACGGTGTGAACTATCAGGTTGATGTGACTCAGCCAGCACGTTACGACGGTGAATGTCAGGTCGTTAATCCGAAGGCCGAGCGTATTAAGCATCTGACCTTCAACGGCAAGCCGATTGATCCAAACGCCACGTTCCTTGTCGCCACCAACAACTACCGCGCCTACGGCGGTAAGTTCGCAGGCACGGGTGACAGCCACATTGCCTTCGCCTCGCCGGATGAAAACCGCTCGGTGCTGGCGGCCTGGATTGGCGCCGAGTCGAAGAAAGCCGGCGAAATCCACCCGGCGGCGGACAACAACTGGCGTTTAGCGCCGATTCACAGCGACACCAAACTGGATATTCGCTTTGAAACCTCGCCGTCAGAAAAAGCGGCAGCGTTTATTAAAGAGAAAGCGCAGTATCCGATGAAGCAGGTGGCGACCGATGATATTGGCTTCGCGATTTATCAGCTGGATTTGAGCAAGTAAACAACGTGCCGACACAGGCGTTTTACGCCTGTGTCGGGCTCTGTTGCGCCATCACCATCGGCAAGTTCACCTCAATCCAGTCCGCCAGCGCCGCCACCTTTTCGCTCACCTCTTCTCCCAACGGGGTCAGGCTATACTCTACATGCGGCGGCACCACCGGGTAGGAAACGCGGTTAATAAAGCCGTCTTGCTCAAGCGCCTGCAGCGACTGGGCGAGCATTTTTTCACTCACGCCGCCCATTTTACGCCGCAGGTCGCTGAATCGGTGCGTGCCCTCGCGCAGCGCCACCAGAATCAGTACGCCCCAGCGACTGGTCACATGTTTGAGTACGTCTCGCGAGGGGCAGCGCTCGGCAAATAAATTGCCGTTACGCATCTTTTGCGTCAGCGTCGGATTATTTTCTTTCATACTTACCTTTCTGTACGTACTTACTAAAAGTTAGCTATGGTGTTAGCTTACCACAACACCCTACGAACACGAAGGAGAATACCCATGATCGCGATTACCGGAGCCACCGGCCAGCTTGGCCAGCATGTTTTTGCTAACCTGCTCAACACCACTGCCGCTAACCAACTCGTTGCCGTTGTCCGTAACCCGGCAAAAGCCGAAGCGCTAAGCCAGAAAGGCGTCGTTATTCGTCAGGCCGACTACGGCGACGAAGCGGCGTTAACCAAAGCCCTACAGAGTGTCGATAAGCTGCTGATTATCTCCTCCAGCGAAGTCGGCCAGCGTGCGCCGCAGCACCGCAATATCATCAACGCCGCGAAAGCCGCAGGCGTAAAATTCATCGCCTATACCAGCCTGCTGCACGCCGACACTTCTCCGCTGGGGCTGGCCGACGAGCACGTCGCCACGGAAAAAATGCTGGCCGACTCCGGCATTCCTTTCGCGCTGCTGCGCAACGGCTGGTATACCGAAAACTATCTGGCAAGCGCACCTGCCGCGCTGGAACACGGTGTGTTTATCGGGGCTGCCGGTGAAGGCAAAATAGCCTCCGCGACCCGCGCCGATTACGCCGCTGCCGCCGCGCGCGTGATAGCCGAAGACGGTCATGCCGGGAAGGTATATGAACTGGCGGGCGACCACGGCTGGACGCTGAGTGAACTGGCCGCGGAACTGGCAAAACAGAGCGGTAAGAACGTGGTTTACCAGAACCTGAGCCAGGCGGATTTTGCCGCCGCGCTGAAAAGCGTTGGCCTGCCTGCCGGACTGGCTGACATGCTCGCAGACTCGGACATCGGCGCCTCGAAAGGCGGCCTGTTTGACGACAGCCATACGCTCAGCAAGCTGATCGGTCGCCCGAGCACGTCCCTTGCCGAGAGCGTAAAAGGTATCCTGTAAGCGTTAAGAATACGTTAAATGGGGTAGCGCCTCGGCGGGTCATCTCTGATAATGAAGGAATGACCCAGAGGGAGAAGTGACGTGCAAGGCGTACCGGAACAGTTCAACGACGAGAAAGACAGCGCGCGCTTTCGCCATCTGGCGCAGCTGCCGGGCGTAGAGCTGTACCATGCCCATATTTCACGTTACGCCTTTGAACCCCATACCCACGAAGCGTTTGGTATCGGCGTGATTGAAGCCGGGGCCGAACGCTTTCGTTATCGTGGTACCCAGCACGTCGCGCCCACTCACTCTATCGTCACCATGAATCCGGACGAGCTACATACCGGCGAAGCGGAAACCGCCGACGGCTGGCGTTACCGGATGATTTATCTCGACCCCAGTCTGCTTGAGCGCGTCACCGGCATTCGCCACTGGTGGTTTGCCGACGCCACACGCCACGACCCGCAGCGATCGCTGCAAATCGGTCGTCAGATCCATGCGCTGTGGCACACCGACGATCCGCTAGCGCAGAAAGGACTGCTGCTGGATTTAATCGACACCTTCCAGCCGCTCGCCTGTCACGCGCCGGTTCTGGCCGAAGGGGCGCACCGCTTTGCCCACGTCCGCGACTATCTGTACGACAACTATATGCATCCGATCACGCTCGATGAGCTGGCGAACGTCGCGGCGCTCAGCCCGTGGCACTTTCAGCGTCAGTTTAAGTCCCACTTCCACGTCACGCCGCACCAGATGCTGATGGCGGTGCGCCTGTGGCGCGCCAAAGAGTTTCTCACCCGTGGCATGCCTGCTGCCGAAGTGGCCGCGGCCACCGGTCTGACCGACCAGTCGCATCTCACCCGCGCCTTTACCCAGCGCTATGGCATTACACCCGTGCGTTATCAAAAACAGGTCATCCGTCGCTAATCAGCAATCTCGTACAATACTGAACCCATTTCCCCTCCTACACTTTGCGCATGTTTAACCGAAGTGGATGTCACGATGATAAGCGGTGTGCTGTATGCCCTGTTAGCGGGTTTGATGTGGGGGCTGATTTTTGTGGGGCCGCTTATCGTGCCGGATTATCCGGCGGTATTGCAGTCGATGGGGCGCTATCTGGCGCTGGGGCTAATCGCCCTGCCGCTGGCCTGGCTGGGCCGCGCACGTCTGCGCCAGCTCACTCGCAAAGACTGGTGGACGGCGCTAGGGCTCACCATGATGGGCAATCTGATTTATTACTTCTGCCTGGCCAGCGCGATTCAACGCACCGGTGCACCCGTTTCCACGATGATCATCGGCACATTGCCGGTGGTGATACCGGTATTCGCCAACCTGCTTTATAGCCAGCGCGACGGCAAGCTTTCGTGGCTACGGCTGATGCCCGCGCTGGTACTGATCGGTCTTGGGCTGCTGTGCGTCAACGTCGCCGAGCTGCATCAGGGGCTACCGAACTTTAGCGGCTGGCGCTACGGCTCCGGCATTGCGCTGGCGAGTATTTCGGTGGTGTGCTGGGCGTGGTATGCGCTACGTAACGCCCGCTGGCTGCGAGAAAATCCGCACCAGCCGCCGTTAATGTGGGCGACCGCACAGGCGCTGGTGACGTTGCCGGTTTCCATCGTGGGCTATATCGCGGCCTGCGCATGGCTAAATACGCAGACGCCCGATTTCTCACTGCCTTTCGGCCCACGTCCGGCAGTCTTTATTGGCCTGATGATGGCTATCGCCGTGCTGTGCTCGTGGGTCGGCGCGCTCTGCTGGAACGTGGCGAGCCAGCGGCTACCAACGGTGATCCTCGGGCCATTGATTGTCTTTGAAACGCTGGCGGGGCTGCTGTACACCTTCCTGTTGCGCCAGGAGATGCCGCCAATATTGACGCTAAGCGGTATTACCCTGCTGGTTATCGGCGTGGTGATTGCGGTGCGCTCGAAACCGCAGAAACCGGCGGTGGTGCCGGTTTCTGGGGATGCCTGATGGCGCTGCCTACAAGGACGGCACGATCTCATGTGGGCCGGATAAGGCGTTCACGCCGCCATCCGGCAAGGCGCTCGCTGTGACCTAAAAGGTTTCCCAGTTCGCTTCGCTCAGCGGCGTAGATTTTGCCGCCGGAGCGAAAGCTTTCTTCACCGGTGCGGGCTGGCGCTGCTGCTGGCGGCTGATTTTAAACACGGCCACCGTCTGGTTCAGGCGTGCGGCCTGCTCTTCCAGCGCCGCGGCCGCGCTGGCCGACTCTTCCACCAGCGAGGCGTTCTGCTGCGTGACGCGGTCCATCTCGGCAACCGCCTGACCCACCTGATCAATACCGCGACTTTGTTCGTCAGAGGCCGAGGCTATTTCGCCCATGATGTCGCTGACGCGGGTCACCGCGTTGACGATCTCTGCCATGGTCTCTCCGGCTTCGTGTACCAGCGCCGAACCGGCGCTGACGCGGTTGCCCGAGTCATCAATCAGCGCTTTAATCTCTTTTGCCGCCTGGGCGCTGCGCTGCGCCAGCGTACGCACTTCCCCGGCGACCACCGCAAAACCGCGTCCCTGCTCGCCCGCCCGCGCGGCTTCCACCGCGGCGTTCAGCGCCAGAATGTTGGTCTGGAAGGCAATACCGTCGATCACGTTGGTGATCTGGGCAATTTTGCTGGAACTGGCGGCGATCTCATCCATCGTGCGCACCACGCCATCCACAACATTGCCGCCCTTCTGTGCCGTTTCCGACGCGTTGTGCGCCAACTGCGTCGCCTGACGGGCGTTGTCGGCGTTTTGCTTCACCGTTGCGGTGAGCTGCTCCATACTGGCTGCCGTCTCCTCCAGCGATGCCGCCTGCTGCTCGGTGCGCGAAGAGAGATCGTTGCTGCCGGCAGAGATTTCGCCCGCGCCGGTGTAGATGGTATCCGCGCCTTCACGCACCACGCCCACCGTCTGCGCCAGCGACTGCTGCATCTCGTTGACGTTACGCGCCAGCAGCGCCATTTCGTTGCTGCCGTCGGTATTAATGTCGCGGGTCAAATCACCTTCAGCAATATGGCGAATGTGCGCCATCACGCTATGCAATGGCCTGAGCAGGACGCGCTGCATCGCCATCCAGCTCACCACAATCACCGCCACAACCAGCAGCATGATTGCGCCGAGCGTCCACAGAATACGTACATAGTCGCTTTCATTTTGTTTGATGCCGGCATTCGTCAACGACGCCTGCGCCGCGCGCCAGTCTTGATAGACGGCCTGCATGGCCCGCTGCTTCTGTTCGGCGTTCTGTTTAAACATCTCCTCCAGTTTGCCTTCCGCCAGCAGCTCATTCATGCGCGCCAGCGTGGCGGAATAGATGCCGTACTGTTTCTCCAGGCTGTCCGACAGATGACTATCCAGCCCCGGCGTTTCCGGCAGCGCGTAATATTTGTCGTAATGATGTTTTGCTTCAGCCAGCAGATTATTCGCCGTATCGACCAGCGTTTTCAGCTCGCCGCCGTTGACGCTGCTCGCCATCGTCCCCTGCAGACGCAGCATGCCGCGGTTAAGCGTCACGCGCGCCTGGTTAAGGCTAATCCATGCGTCGGTAAACTCGGCCACGTTCTGGCTGGAAAGCTGAGAGACGGTAAAGTTCTGCTTATCGTTATTCAGCGCGCGTACAAATACACCGGCTGAAATCATCTGCATCGCGCCCAGCGCGACCAGAACAACAATCAGTACGGTGATTACTTTTATTCTTTTAAACATCATTTGCCTTTTTGTGCAGGTGATCTGAAGTCTCACTATCGGCAGCGCGGCGGGCTTATTTAATCGATTCAGGTCTTACCAGCGCTATTCTCAATAAGATTCAGCACGTTAAAGGGCAATAATTTTTTGTGACACTCATCACTTAAAATCCCCTCCCCATAAAGGGGTATATCATCGCCTTAAAGATGCATTTAAAATACATCTTATATTATTGATGACGAGGTAACTGCTATGGCCTTTCGCGACCAACCTTTAGGCGAGCTGGCGCTCTCCATCCCACGCGCATCCGCGCTGTTCCGTAAATATGATATGGATTACTGCTGCGGCGGTAAGCAGACGCTTGGCCGTGCGGCCCATCGCAAAGAGCTGGACGTTGCCGTGATTGAAGCCGAGCTGGCAAAACTGGCAGAAGAGCCGGTGGAAAAAGACTGGCGCGCCGCGCCGTTGGCCGAAATCATCGACCACATTGTGGTGCGTTATCACGACCGTCACCGTGAGCAGCTGCCGGAGCTGATTCTGCAGGCAACCAAAGTTGAACGCGTGCACGCCGACAAGCCGAACGTACCGAAAGGGCTGGCGAAATACCTGACCATGCTGCACCAGGAGCTTTCCAGCCACATGATGAAAGAGGAGCAGATTCTGTTCCCGATGATCAAACAGGGAATGGGTAGCCAGGCAATCGGGCCGATTAGCGTAATGGAAAGCGAGCACGATGAAGCGGGCGAACTGCTGGAAGTGATTAAGCACACCACCCAGAACGTCACCATCCCACCGGAAGCCTGCACCACCTGGAAGGCGATGTACAACGGCATCAACGCGCTGATTGACGATCTGATGGAGCACATCAGCCTCGAGAATAACGTGCTGTTCCCGCGCGCGCTCAAAGGCGAATAACGTTATCCCACGCCTCTCCATTCGGGAGGCGTTTTTTGACTACAGCAGACCTTTCTGGCGGAAGGTTTCTCGCGTTGCCACATTAAGATCCATGCCCGCTAACGCTTCGGGTTTCACCCAGGCGATCGCCTGAAATTCTTCATTAAACGTCACATCACGATTGGCGCTCACGCAGTCGAAGATGAGATAAATCATATAGATCTGTTCGATGGTACCGTCGGCGTAGGTTTTCACCCGCACATCGTCACGGAAGGCCCACGGCTTCACGTCGGTAATCTCCAGCGCATCGCCCAGCTCTTCGCGGATTTCGCGACGCAGCGCTTCTTCCATGGTTTCGCCCGCCTCCATGCCGCCACCGGATAGCGCCCACTGGCCTGGAAAAACGCCGCGATCGTCGGCCATTTTGCACAGCAGGTACTCGCCCTGGTTTTGAATCACCGGGCAAACAATCGTTCTCTGACGCATTTTATCTCCATATGCTTTTTGGTTATGGCGGGGAAATTAGCACGTTGAGAAAAGGGGGGCTACGAGATGGGGCGCAAAAACGAAGAAAGCGCCACGATGGGCGCTTTAGGTTTCGAGCTCAGTTCTGCCGGGTGGCGCTGCGCTTACCCGGCCTACAACGGCTGCGCTCGTAGGCCCGATAAGCGAAGCGCCATCGGGCAATACGGATTACTTAGCCAGCTTGTTCTTACGCAGGAACATCCACCCCAGGCCCAGCACGATGAACCAAATCGGCGTCACCATCAGCGCTTCACGGGTATCGGTTTCCAGCGTCAGCAGGACCAGAACAAAGGCAAAGAACGCCATGCACACCCAGCACATCACTTTGCCCAGCGGCATTTTGTAGATGGATTTTTCATGCAGCTGCGGACGCTGCTTACGGTACACCAGGTAGGAGCACAGAATAATCGTCCAGACGAACATGAACAGAATCGCCGATACGGTGGTGATCATGGTGAAAGCCGCGATCACGCTTGGGTTGACCATCAGCATCACCACGCCGCCCAGCAGGCAGATACAGGAGAAGGTCAGCCCTTTCGCCGGTACCGCACGTTTGGAAAGCTTGGCGAACAGGCTCGGCGCTACGCCGTCCTGCGCCAGACCGAACAGCATACGGCTGGTGGAGAACACGCCGCTGTTGGCGGAAGACGTCGCTGAGGTCAGCACCACGAAGTTGATAATGCTCGCCGCAGCCGGCAGGCCGACCAGCATGAATAGCTCAACGAACGGGCTCTTATCCGGCACGACGGAGCTCCACGGCGTCACGGACATAATCACGATCAGCGCGAAGACATAGAACATGATGATACGAATTGGAATCGAGTTGATCGCGCGCGGCAGCGATTTCTCAGGATCTTTGGTTTCTGCGGCGGTGGTGCCCACCAGCTCAATACCCACGAACGCAAACACCGCTATCTGGAAGCCAGCAAAGAAGCCGCTAATGCCTTTCGGGAACCAGCCGCCGTCGTTCCACAGATGCGCGAACGACGCTTCTACGCCGGTTGGCGAGGTAAAGTGCGTCAGTACCATCACCAGGCCGACGATAATCAGCGCGACGATGGCGACGATTTTGATCATCGCAAACCAGAACTCCATCTCACCAAACATCTTCACGGTGGCGAGGTTGAGGCCCAGCAGCAGCAGGACCACCGCCAGCGAGGCGACCCAGTCAGACAACCCGGGGAACCAGAATTGGGCATAGGCGGTGATTGCAACGACGTCCGCCATCCCGGTGACAACCCAACAGAACCAGTAGGTCCAGCCGGTGAAATAACCCGCCCACGGGCCGAGCAGGTCGGCCGCGAAGTCGCTGAACGACTTGTATTCGAGATTGGAGAGCAGCAGTTCCCCCATAGCGCGCATGACGAAGAACAGCATAAAACCGATGATCATATAAACGAAGATGATCGACGGCCCAGCGAGACTGATTGTTTTTCCCGATCCCATAAACAGCCCGGTACCGATGGCGCCGCCAATCGCAATCAGCTGAATATGTCGGTTAGTAAGGTTTCGCCGTAGCGACTGTTCAGCCGGCTCCAGCTCTGAAGCAGCAGCGACTTTGATCTGATCAACCATGTGATTTTCTTCCTGTTGTTTCTGTCTGTGTTGTGCGGGCTCTACTGGCCCTTTATGTCGTTATGCAAAACGATCCTGGTTATAGGATGTCTCGATATTAGGTAAGAATCGGAGGGATGAATACTATGATTTAAATATAATGTTAATTTTATGTTTAAAGTGAGTGTTATATCACCTCACCTATGGGAAACAGCTCACAAAAATACACGCAACAGCGGCATTTGCAAGATTAAATCCCAGGATATATCAAACTTAAGGATTTTATATCCCCTCCCCGAATGGAGAGAGGATAAATGCCAGAATTACAGAATTTCCAGCAACTCAACTTCAAAGACCAGGGTGCTGAACGGAGGGATAGAAGCCCCCGCGCCGCGCTCGCCGTAGGCCAGGCTGTGAGGGATAGTCAGTTCCCATTTGGAGCCAACCGGCATCAGGGTCAGCGCTTCGATCCAGCCAGCGATAACGCCGTTAACCGGGAATTCAGCCGGTTCGCCGCGTGCCACGGAGCTGTCGAAGACGGTGCCGTCGATCAGTTTACCGGTGTAGTGTACGCGAACGTGATCGGTACGCGCCGGGATTGCCCCCTCGCCCTGAGTCAGTACGCGGAACTGCAGACCGGATTCGGTGCTGTTTACGCCTTCTTTCTCACGGTTTTCTTCCAGGTATTTCACGCCATCTTCCGCCATCGCAGCAAAACGCTCGCGACGCACCGCATCGGCACGTTCGTGGATTTCACGCAGCGCGCGATGAACAACGTCTACCGGCACGGCAGGCTGCTTGCCTTCCAGCGCATCGGCGATACCGGCAACCAGCGCTTCCGGCAGTAAACCCTGCAAACCGGACTCGCTCAGCTGCTGTCCAACCTGCAGGCCGATGCCGTAGCTTGCCTGTGCTTCAATGGTGTCAAAAGTCGGGGTGGCCATCGTCTTTCCTTTCTTCGGGTATAAAGTAGCGGGCAGCATAGCAGCCACGCCGCACAGGGTAAAACTTTGTGTCAGGAAAGATGACAAATTACCGGGAAAAAGAAACAATAAGTTTTGCCTATAGGATATGATGAAAGTGCGCTTTGCCACGTTCATCAGGCAGTTAGCCATCTATACTGGATAGCATCGATACGGAGCAGGAGGAGAGCCATGCCCGGGAGATTTGAAATTAAACCTTTGCTGGTGAAAATCTGGCATGCGCCGGACGATCTTCGCATCCTGGACCCGCTGCCGCCTGCCCACCGTCGCGGCGTGATTGTTGCTGGACTGGCTATTATCATCGGCTTCCTGCTGCCTTCCGCTGACGACGCTCCGGCGACGCCGGTCAGCCGTACCGCACAGCTCGACTTCCAGTCGCAATCACAGCCGCAGCCAGACACGCAGCCTTTGCATGCCCAACTGGTGACGCCGTCTAACGATCTCGACCAGGTCGCTCCGGTTGCGCCAGAGCCGGTGCAGGAAGAGCAGCCAGGTGAACAGGAGCAGGCCCCGGTCTCGCGTACTCAGCCGTACCAGGAAAGCCGCAGCAGCAGTACCGAATGGCGAACCTATCAGGTTGAGGCGGGAAAAACCCTGGCGCAACTGTTCCGCGACAACAATCTGCCGCCGACCGACGTTTACGCGATGGCGCAGGTGGAGGGGGCAGGCAAACCGCTCAGCAACCTCAAGAACGGACAAAAGGTACAGATTCGTAAGAACGCCAACGGCGTGGTAACCGGGCTGACTATTGAATCCGATAACGGGCAGGTGCTGTTTACCCGCCAGGCGGACGGCAGCTTTATTCGCGCCCGCTAGCCGTGCAGAGTGCCGGATGGCGGCGTCACCTTATCCGGCCTGCAAAACCGTGACGTTTGCCTGATAAGCGCAGCGCTATCAGGCATTACCGCTTAACCTTGTTCACCCACCAAATCCCCGAACACACCAGCACCAGCGCAATCGCATATTTCCATTCGAGAATATTTTCCCCGAGGAAAATTGCCGATAGCACCGACCCCGATACCGGAATCAGGAAGTTAAACGGCGCGATCATCCCCACGCGGTTGTACTTAAGCAGGATACTCCACAGCGCAAAGGCTACCGAGGAGAGCAGCGTCAGGTAGCCGAGAATCGCCACCGAGGAGAGACCGTGGAAGGTCAGCGTGCCGCCGCTCAGGTAGCCGCCAATCACCAGCGCCAGGCCGCCAATCGCCAGCTGATAGCCGGTCATTACCGTCGGGTCGACCGTCTGGGAAATGCGCTTACCGTACAGCGATGCCGCCGACAGGATAAACGCCGCCAGCACCACCGAACCATCGCCCAGCAGGCTAAAGCTGAAGTCCATCAGGCCGCTGTTGAAGTTCACCACCATCACCCCGGCAAAACCGAGAATACAGCCCAGCGTCTTGTTATAGCTGAGCTTATCGTTCTGGTAGATGAAGTGCGCCAGCAGCACGCTGAAGAAGGTCCCGGTGGCGTTCATAATCGACCCTTTCACCCCGGTGGTGAAGGCCAGACCGATGTAGAAGAAGATGTACTGTAACGAGGTCTGCGTCAGCCCCAGCAGCGTGAGCTGGCCAAACTGGCGCGGGCTTAAACGTGCGACAGGCTTACGCTGCGCCATCGCCAGCAGCAACAGCAGCATCCCGGCAAACAGGAAGCGGTAGCCGGCAAAGACGATTTTAGTCGGGATATCGTCGGCGGCAATCTGGAAAATTTCGTATCCGCTCTTGATAGCCGGATAAGCGCTGCCCCACAGCAGACAGCAGAAAGCGGCACAGAGGTAGACAACGTTCTTGCGGGAAAATAGCGGATGCTGGCGGAGAGTGTCCATTCTTTCACCAAAAAATTAAAATATTGTTTTAATTTTTTGATTATCGCGAAAAGGATGAAAAATAGCCAGTTGAAAAGTGGTGGCTCAGAAAGGCAAAACGCCGGCACGAGGCCGGCGTCTTGTTGTTATCAAAACGTGGGTTGCAGATTACTCAGCAACAACGTTGATGATAACTTTAGCGAACACTTCGCTGTGAACCTGGAAGTCCACTTCATGCTCACCAGTGGTACGCAGAACGCCGTTCGGCAGACGAACTTCGCTCTTAGCAACTTTAACGCCAGCTGCAGTAACAGCGTCAGCGATGTCGCGAGTACCGATGGAACCGAACAGTTTACCTTCGTCGCCAGCTTTAGACGCGATGGTTACGGATTCCAGTGCGTTGATCTGCGCAGCACGAGCTTCAGCAGCAGACAGAACGTCAGCCAGTTTGGCTTCCAGTTCAGCGCGGCGTGCTTCGAAGAATTCAACGTTTTTCTTGGTAGCAGGAACAGCTTTACCCTGCGGGACCAGGAAGTTACGAGCGTAGCCCGCTTTAACGTTAACCTGATCACCCAGGCTACCCAGGTTTGCTACTTTATCAAGCAGAATAACTTGCATTACCTTATCCTCTCAAAGTCGTATTAATGGACCGTGACCGATTACTGATGACGATCAGTGTACGGCAGCAGGGACAGGTAGCGAGCGCGTTTGATAGCGCGTGCCAGCTGACGCTGATATTTTGCACGGGTACCGGTGATACGGCTCGGGACAATCTTACCGCTTTCGGTGATGTAGTTTTTCAGCGTAGCGATATCTTTATAGTCGATCTCTTGAACGCCTTCCGCGGTGAAACGGCAGAACTTGCGACGACGGAAATAACGTGCCATATGGCTAGTCTCCAGAATCTATCAATTCAATCTGCTCGGCATGCAGTACCATTTTGCTCAGACCATTCTTTGCTTTGTGGCAACAGATAAAGCCCTGCACGGTGACTGCGCTACCGACCGTTATACTGTGAGTAATGGCCTGGTTTTCCTGCCCGCTGATTATTACAGGCATTTGGCACCACGCCTGCCGGTGAAACCCGGCTTCCTCCTGCACAGAACGATGCTCAAGCACGAACTGGCAATGAGGAATTCCTGATGGACTGACCTTTCGAAGGGGCATCCTGCACACGGTGCCGGATAACACCAGACGGTTGGTCATCAGAAATTACTCTTCAGAATCCCCAGCTTCAGCATCATCTGCGGTTTCGTTAGCGAAATCATCGCGACGTTCACGACGCTCGTCTTTCGCTTTAACCATCGGAGATGCTTCAGTAACAGCGTGTTTAGTACGCATAACCATGCTGCGGATAACGGCATCGTTGAAGCGGAAGGTAGTTTCCAGCTCATCGATCACTTCCTGCGGCGCTTCAACGTTCAGCAGAACGTAGTGAGCTTTGTGCAGTTTGTTGATCGGGTAAGCCAGCTGACGGCGGCCCCAGTCTTCCAGACGGTGGATCTTGCCTTCTGCACCAGTGATGGCAGCAGAGTAACGCTCGATCATACCCGGAACCTGTTCGCTCTGGTCAGGATGGACCATAAAAACGATTTCGTAATGACGCATCGAATTGCTCCTTACGGATTATTCAGCCTCCTGTCTGGGTCAGCCGCGGCCCATGGAGGCAAGGAACGTGTTAAAGGGCGGCTGAAAAATTGACGCGTCATAATACTTGCCTCCCCCCTGAAACTCAAGCTAATTGCGCAAAAAGTTCGCACAAAGCGTGAAGTTGATCTAAGTAGATGATTTAAAATTGAACAGTAACGGATGATGCATTTTTTTGAACGACAGCATCAGAAATGGTCGCGATACATCCGCCAAAGAGTGATTACACTTAAATCAGAAGCCCACCACCACCACAGGAGAGCCGAGTAACCGTCAGGACCGTGAGTCAGGAGTCGAGTATGAAAAACATCATTATTGCCATTATCGCTACGCTACTGGTTAGCGCCAGCGCACAGGCCGCCATTAAGATCGATGGCCGTCAGGCGCGTAACATGGACGATGTTCACAGCCTGGGGGTTATCTATATCAATCATAATATCGCCACTGAGCAAGAGGCCGAGCAGGCGCTCAGTCAGGAGAGCGATGCTCAGGGAGCAAAATACTTCCAGCCTATCCTGGTGCATGAACCGGGTAGCGACGGTTTGATCCACGCCAGCGCCGCGCTGTATCGCTAACGGCGATAATTTGCCCATCACCGGAAAACAGGCCGACCCGGTGCTCCTCAAAAAGCTGGAGGATCAAGGCGTGCAGGTGATCCGCGTTTAAAGATGCTGGCGGAAAAACGCCACCGTGCTGTCCAGCGCCTCTGGCGTAATACGGTGGCGAACGCCCGCCTGCCAGAGGCAGGTGAGATGCGTATTCAGCCCGGCATCCCGCAACGCCTGCTGCAGGCGGAAGGTTTCTCCGGCTGGCACCACATCATCTTCTTCACCGTGCCACAGTAACAGTGGCCTGTCGGACAGGCGCGCCAGCTGATGGCCCACGTCCCATTTTGCCAGCGGAGCCATCAGGCGTTCCCGCTGCTGTGGCTGCGGTGGAAACAGCGTAGCGGAAAGCTCGGTGAAATAGCCCGAGCCCATCAGGCTGGCGACACACTTCAGTTCGGGATGATGCGTCATCAACCCCAGCGCGGTCATGCCCCCCATCGATGCGCCAGCCACCGCCAGCCGCCCTTCGCTCACCATTCCGCTTGCCAGCAGCGCGTCGCGCAGCGCCGGAAACTCGGTGAAATTCTGTAGCAAAATCTGCCAGAAATGCTGCAGTCGCTCGGCACCGTCGCCGTTAAAACGCTCGCCGTGTTCCGCGGCGTTGGGCATCACCACCCGAAAACCGCCCTGCGCCAGCGCTACGGCAAAATAGCTATAAACCAGGTTAGAAGAGGTAAATCCGTGATAAAACACGATAGTCGGCAGCGTCTTTTCCGCGCCACCTTTGGGCCAGGCATGCAGAACTTGCTGCCCTGCTAATGTGCGAGTTTCCAGTTCAATCATCGGGCCTCTCCTTTAGCTATGCTGATATAGCAGACGAAATGGATTCAATAATGTAACGACAATACCCCTGATTGATAACATTGAGAACCCGGTTACGGTTTCAGGTTATTTTCATTCGAAAATAGCGCTATGGTTAACAAATCAGGAACATTAACCCAAAAGGGAAATTTTTCCCCACTACACTATGGCTATCAGGAAACGGGAAATGACGATAAAACGGTTAATCCCACTGTTGTTGGCGCTCTCGCTGAGCGGTTGTACCCTGTTGGAAGGCTCGCCTGAAGCGCCGCCTCCGGCAACCGACCACCCGCAGGAGATTCGTCGCAACCAGACGGAAGGTTTGCAGCGCATGGGTACGGTTAGCGCGCTGATCTACGGCTCGCCGATGGACGTTGAAGAGACCATCAGGGCGAAAGCCACCGCGCAGAAAGCGGATTACTACGTGATCGTGATGATAGACGATACCGTCGTGCCCGGGCAGTGGTATTCGCAGGCAATCCTTTACCGTAAGTAACCTTGAGCAGCTTTACGTAGGTTTGCACCGTTTCACGTTTCCTTGATGCACAATGACGCCTCTGTCGGAGTACGGAACATGCGTCTGCTATGGACTGCCCTGGTGGGTTAAATGAAATGGAGCTGACGATGAAACAATCACTTACCTTATCTACCCTGCTTTTGTCAGGCGGCACGCACGCTGCTGCGGCGCAATCGGCAGAGTTCGCCAGCGCTGATTGTGTCACCGGGCTCAATGAGATCGGCCTGATTTCAGTGAACAATGTTGCCGGAAGTCTGGAAGACGTCGAACAGGTTATCGCCCGTAAAGCAGATGAACAGGGCGCCTCCTGGTATCGTATTGTTCAGATGTATGAAGAACCTCAGCAAGATAACTGGCGTGCACAGGCGATTATCTATGCCTGAGACCAGCCGCTAAAGGAAGAAGCGTTCATCTATCACGCTTCTTCCCCCCTTCATGTACTACCTTCCCCTGCCCGTCGCCCGATGTAATACTTCGCTTATCACCTGTTCAGGCAGCAGCACGCCGCCGCGCGGATCGAGCATCATCCGACACCAGGCCTGAGCCACAGGTGGAGATGCATAGCGCAGCATTTGCGCGCCTACCCCCAGCAAATAGAGTTGCCCGGTAATCTCACGGCCCTGAGCTTGTGACGGCTTGCGTAGCCGCTGCTGAAGCTGACGCCAGTGGCGATCGAAATGGCGATCCAGCCCTTTCACCTCCGCACACTCAGCCGCCAGCAGCGCAAGCGCATCCGGCTGTTTCATCAACACGCGCAGCACATCGAGACACATGATATTGCCGGAACCTTCCCAGATGCTGTTCACCGGCATCTCGCGATACAGGCGTGGTAGCTCGCTCTCTTCGCAGTAGCCTATCCCACCCAGCACCTCCATCGCCTCAGCCACGAACGGAATGCCCGCTTTGCAGATGGCGAACTTGGCGGCGGGCGTGAAGAGTCGCGCCCACAGCGCGTCGTGTGGCTGCTCCCAGGCGTTGGCCAGGCGGAACAGGAACGCCGTCTGCCCCTCGAGCTGGAGCGCCATCTTACCCAACACCTGACGCATCAGCGGCAGATCCACCAGGTTATGCCCGAACGCTTGCCTCTGGAAAGCATGATACAGCGCCACCGACAAGGCGCGGCGCATCAAACTGTGGCTGCCCAGCGCGCAGTCAAATCGCGTCAGGCCGCCCATTTTGAGGATCTGCCGAATCCCCTCGCCTTCTTCGCCCAACGCCCAACCGAGCGCCTGCTGAAACTCTGCTTCGCTGCTGGCATTCGCGCGGTTGCCCAGCTTGTCTTTCAACCGCTCAAGGCGAATGGCGTTACGCGTGCCATCAGGCAGCAGTCGCGGCACAAAGAAACAGGTCAGTCCGTCATTGGCCTGCGCCAGCACCAGATGGGCATCGCTCTGAGGTACCGAGAAAAACCATTTATGTCCGGTAAGTTGATAGCTGCCATCCTCCAGCCGCTCTGCACGCGTACTGTTACTCAGCACATCCGAACCACCCTGCTTTTCGGTCATCCCCATGCCAATCAGCAGACCCCGCTTTTGCACACCAGGCTGCTGATGCGGATCGTAGCGGTCGCTCAGCAACGGCGCGCGCCAGTCGGCAAACAGCGGCGGCAGTGCTTGTTGTAATAGCGGTGTGGCGGCGAAAGTCATGGTAATGGGGCATAACGTGCCGGCTTCCACCTGCGCATGCAGCATAAAGCGCGCGGCGCGAGCCACAAACGCGCCGCTGCGCGCGTCCTCTTCCCAGGGAAGGTTGTGCACTCGGTTGGCGCACAGCCCCTGCATCAACAGATGCCAGGCCGGGTGAAAACGCACGTCGTCCAACCGCTGCCCCTGGGGGTCGTAGCGTAAAAGTTCTGGGGGATGGGCGTTCGCCAGCCTGCCTAACTCTAAGGACTCGGCGGTACCCAGCTGCTGTCCGATACTCGCCAGCAGTTCGCTATCCCAACTGGCGCCGTGGCGAGTAATGGCGTCGCAAAGTGCGGTATCAGAAAGGAACAGGTTACTGTTATCTAAGGGAATAGGTTGATTGAAAACGGTGTGAGTTTGCCAGTGCATTGTGTCTCCCTCCGTCAATAGGCAACAGATTAATTATGGACGGTCAGGGACGATGCACAATAAAAAGCCACCCAAAAGGGTGGCCAGGATCAAACTGTAGAGGTTGCGCGTTAGCTGCGCTGGCGTACCGCTTCAAACAGGCAGATACCGGTCGCCACGGAGACGTTCAGCGAAGAGACGGTGCCCGCCATCGGGATGCTGATCAGCTCGTCGCAGTGCTCACGGGTCAGACGGCGCATACCTTCACCTTCCGCGCCCATCACCAGCGCCATCGAGCCGGTCATTTTGCTCTGGTACAGCGTGTGGGTCGCTTCACCGGCGGTGCCCACAATCCAGACGTTCTCTTCCTGCAGCATACGCATGGTACGCGCCAGGTTGGTCACGCGGATCAGCGGCACGCTTTCCGCCGCGCCGCAGGCCACTTTTTTCGCCGTCGCATTCAGCTGGGCGGAGCGATCTTTCGGTACGATCACCGCGTGCACGCCCGCCGCATCGGCGCTACGCAGGCAGGCGCCGAGGTTGTGCGGATCGGTTACGCCGTCGAGAATCAGCAGGAATGGGTTATCAAGCGTAGCGAGCAGATCCGGCAGATCGTTTTCCTGATACTGGCGACCCGGCTTCACGCGCGCAATGATCCCCTGGTGCACCGCACCTTCGCTTTTCTCATCAAGGTACTGACGGTTCGCCAGTTGAATCACCACCCCTTGCGCTTCCAGCGCGTGGATCAGCGGCATCAGACGTTTGTCGTCGCGACCTTTCAGAATAAAAACTTCCTGAAAACGTTCAGGCGCGCGCTCCAGCAGAGCCTGCACGGCGTGGATGCCGTAAATCATTTCACTCATTAAAAGTACTCGTTTGAGGCGGGAATGCGCCGGATTATATGGGCAATACCCATGTCGTTACGGCTATTATAACCGACAACGCCCGCAGAGCGAATGCTCCACGGGCGAACGCGGGATTATCTCACGCTATCAACGTGTTCGACCACGCGCCTCTCGCGGGAGGCGGTAAAAATCGCCGCCATCAGATTCATCACCCGCAGTACTTCGTCGTTTTTCACCATCGGCGCTTCGCCATCGAGGATCGCCTGCGCCACGTTGTTGTAGAAGCTGGTTTGTGGATGCAGCGGCGCAGGTAGCGGGTGCTCGGCGACGGCATTCTCATTGGGCGGTGCCATCGTTTTCGTCAGCCCGACCCCGGCCTGAATCGGCACGGGCTCCGGCGTCACGCTCTCGCGTATGCGCGTCACCACGCCGCCGCTGAGATCCCAGTCGGCAATCAGCGCGTTGCCTTCCGTTCCCTTCACATACCAGCGGGGTAACTTGATAAAGTTAGTGGTGCCCACTTCAATATGCGCCGTTAACCCGCTTTTAAACGCAACATGCGCGGTAAAACCATCATCGACCTCATGACCCAGCACATAGCTGAGGGAAGCATACACATGGTCAATCTCGCTATCGTCGAGCAACAGGAGCTGGTCGAGGAGGTGAACGCCCCAGTCCAGCAGCATACCGCCCCCCTGCGCCGGGCAGTGACGCCAGTCGCCCGGAATACCGTTTGCCCCCTGCACCCGCGACTCGACGTGAAAAATATCGCCGATGCGCTTTTCCTGCCACAGACGGCGCACGGTCAGGAAGTCTTCATCCCAACGGCGATTCTGGTGAACGATTAACATGCGGCCCATTTCGTCGGCCACCGCCATCATCGCTTTAAACTCGTCTACCGTCAGCGCCACCGGCTTTTCGCAAATGACGTGTTTACCGGCTTCCAGCGCGCGGATTGCCAGCGTTTTATGGACATCGTTTGGCGTGGCGATCAGCACGATCGCCACCTCCCGATCGGCCAGCAGTGCGGTAAAACTCGGATAGGCGACCAACCCGCTTTCACTCGCCAGCCGCAGGCGGCCATCGTCAATATCAAAGACACCCTTTACTCGTATGCGATCGCTGGCGTGGGCCAGATGCACGTGATACGCGCCCATCCCGCCATAGCCGACGATCGCCATCTGTAATCTATCGTTGCCCATACTTATACCCACCACATAGTGAGCGGCTGCTCGCGAATCAGGATTGATTGCAGGTTGGTCACCGCGCGCATAAAGCCTTCTTCCACCGACATCAGCGGATCTTCGTGTTCAATACTCACCACATAGTCATATCCCCAGGTACGCAGCGCGCTCATGATATCCGCCCACTGCTGGATACTGTGGCCATAGCCTACGGTACGGAAGTTCCAGGCGCGGGTACGGATCGCGCCATAAGGCTGCATATCCGTTAGCCCGTACATGTTGATATTGTCCTGATCCAACCAGGTGTCTTTGGCATGGAAATGGTGAATTGCTCCCTGTTCTCCGAGAATGCGGATGGCCGCCACCGGATCGATACCCTGCCACCACAGATGGCTGGGATCGAGGTTGGCGCCAATCGCATCGCAGGTTGCCTCACGCAGTTTCAGCAGGGTATAGGGCGTATGGCAGAGAAAGCCGCCGTGCAGCTCAATACCTATTTTCACCCCGTGCGCCTGCGCCAGCTGGCCTATCTCCCGCCAGTAAGGGATCAGCTTGGTCTCCCACTGCCAGGTTTTAATATCGCTGTACACCGTGGGCCAGGCCACCACCGGCCAGTTTGGCGCAGTGGCCTGATCATCGTTGCCCGCCGTGCCGGAAAAGGTATTCACCACGGGCACACCTAACAGCGCCGCCAGCTTGATGGTTTTACGCAGCAAACTATCCGCCGCTTCGCGCTCGGCTTTAACCGGTGAAATAGGATTATCGTGACAGCTCAGGGCGCTAATCACGATCCCGCGTGACGCGAACTGCGCGAGATAGGATGCCCGACTCGCTTCGCTGGCCAGCAGTTCATCAATCGGGCAGTGATGATTTCCCGGGCAGCCGCCGGTGCCAATTTCAACTGCATCCAGGCCCGCCTGCTGAACTTTATCCAGCATCGCCTCAAGAGAAAGATCGGCAAAGAGTGGAGTAAACACGCCAAGTTTCATTTGACCGCTCCTGTAATTGGATAAATATTTTTTTCATTACCATAAACGGGATAGCTATTTCCACGCGGCGCACAGTAGGTTACGCCGTTGCATATAATCGTCTGTATATGAGGATGGTAATAGGTAGGGTAGCTTTCATGACCCGGTTGAAAATAAAATATCCGGCCATTTCCTCGTTTATAGGTAATGCCGCTACGGAAAACATTACCGCCGGCAAACCAACTTAAAAGCAGCGTTTCATCAGGCGCTGGAATATCAAAATGCTCGCCGTACATTTCTTCTTTTTCCAGCATAAAGCTTTCGGGAATGCCTTTTACAATATCATGCGTAGGATCGATAACGAAAATACGTTCCTGCTCTTTGGCTTCACGCCATTTAAGATCGCAGCTGGTTCCCATTAGCTTCTTAAATATTTTCGACATATGCCCGGAGTGCAGCACAATCAATCCCATGCCTTTCAGCACCCGCTGCTGAATGCGTTCCACTACGCTATCGGCAACCTCGTGATGGGCGATATGCCCCCACCAGATTAAAACATCCGTTTCATTCAGCACCGCTTGGGTTAAACCATGCTCCGGTTCATCCAGCGTGGCCGTTCGGGTGATAAACCCCGCCGTTTGCAGGAAAGAGGCGATTTGCCCGTGAATCCCCTGCGGATATACAGCGGCGATGGCCGGGTCCTGCTGCTCATGGCGATGCTCATTCCATACCGTAACGCGAATCATCAGATTATCCTCTTCAGGAAAAATAGACCGGCTGCCCCGTGGCGGCAGATTGATAGATGGCTTCAAGAATTTGTGTCACCACCAGCGCCTGCTGCGGCGTCACCACCAGCGGAGTATCGTCACGCACGGCGGCGATCCAGGCTTTCGCCTCCAGCAGCGCCGGGTCATCGTCGGTAGCGTCATAAAAATCAACGCCATCCGCGCCAAGCTGGATCCGCTGTTCATAGGTGGCGCCGTAGGCTTCGCCGTTAATCCGTAGCCCATCGAGCATATCCGCGCCGCCCTTCGTCCCCGATAGCGCGGTTTTCGCCTCGCCGATATCCAGGGTATTGAGCGCCCAGCTTGACTCGAGAATGATGGTCGCGCCGCCCTCCATCGTGATAAAGCCGAACGCAGAATCTTCAACGGTGAACTGCTCAGGATCCCACGGCCCCCAGGCGTTGGCCGCGTCTTTCATGGACGATAATTTATGGTAGGTGTTGCCCACGACGTATCGAGGCCGATAGTTGCCCATCATCCACAGGGTTAAGTCCAGCGCATGGGTGCCAATGTCGATCAGCGGGCCGCCGCCCTGTGCTTCTTCATCAAGGAATACGCCCCACGTCGGCACCGCGCGCCGACGTATGGCCTTCGCTTTGGCATAATAGATTTCGCCGAGGTCGCCGTTTTCGCACACCTGGTGCAGATAGCGTGAATCTTTGCGAAAGCGATTCTGGTAGCCAATAGTGAGCTTTTTCCCCGTCCGCTGCGCGGCGTCGACCATTGCCTGCGCCTCAGCGCTGGTTTTGGCCATCGGTTTTTCACACATCACATGCTTACCCGCTTCCAGCGCCGCAATTGAAATAACTGCGTGGGAAATATTCGGCGTACAAACATGAATGACATCAATATTTTCATGCGCGAGCAGGGTGTGGAAATTGGAATACGCCCGCGCGCCCGCCGCGCCGTATTCAAGCAGCGCCTTTTGCGCCCGTTCAATTTTAATATCGCAAAAAGCGACCATTTCAACATCTGGAAGCTGCGCAAGCGCCGGCATATGTTTTGCGTTAGCAATACCACCGCAGCCAATAATACCCACTCTAATCATCCCATGACTCTCCGTTTAATTGCAGCACACGGTCATGGTACAAAACCACAGCGGGTATTTCGTCCTGGCTTTAACTCATTTTATCCCGGATATTGACTTTTTATATTTTCGCGGCGCCATGCCGGCATCCTGTTTAAACACATGATGAAACGTTTTTACGCAGTTAAATCCTACCCGCTCAGCCACTTCAGAGATCGGAATATCTTCATTTAACAGCAGCCACTTCGCTTTATTCAGCCGGTAATTCTGCAAAAAGCGGACGAACGTCGTGCCAGTGTTGCTTTTAAAGAAACGGGTAAAATAGGCGGCATTGAATCCCATATACTCTGAAATATCATCCAGAGTGAGAGATTCATGATAATGGTTCTCCACATAGGAGAAGATTTTATCCAGCCGGGCGAGGGTTTTCTCTGACTTAAAGGCGACGGTGGCGTCCAGCGGACGCGCCGGGCTGTGCGCGTTGAGCGGAATATCACGATAGATGAGGGCAATCACCTCCAGCAGGCGGGCTTTGATCAGGTATTTATAGCCAACCGCCTTCTGTTCATCTTCCTCGTGAATATTGAGCAGCAGGCGCTGCATCGCTGCGGTCACATGCTCGGGCCACTGGCGGCTGTTGGTCAGCATGGTTGAAAAGATCTGTCGCAGCCCCGGCTGACCGTTAATCTGCAACGCCTCATCGTCGTGGAAGAGAAAGAAATCGAACTGAACCACCAGCCGTTCACTGTTCGGCGAGGCCAGAAAGTAGTGGGTTTCCCCAGCATTAATAAACTGAATTTCGCCTGCGCGCATCACAATGGGAACGTCGTTGACGCCAAGATGCAGCACGCCGCGGGTGACATAGATGATCTCCACCATCTTATGCCAATGAGGATAAGCCAGTACCTCCCCTTCATGCACAAAGCGCCGAAAGGGAAACTCGCGGTCCAGGCGGGGTATCTCAAGATAGTGACTCACCGGCCACCTCCCTGCTCGCTCTCCGGTGAAATCCCCCTCTCCACAGGAGAGAGGGATCGGCAGGATTATTCCGTCGTTTTCTTCTTCGCTGCGCGCTTAGCTTTGGTTGCCGCCGCGATTTTCTGCGTCTTGGTCGACGGCTTTTTCGCTTTCTTCGCCGCCCCTTTCTCGCCAGAAGCCGGTTTGGCTTTCGCCTTACCTTTCTTCTCGCCGCGGAAGGCGCTATCCGGTTCAAAGTTCACGCGCTTGCCAACCTGACGACGTTTACCGCCAGGTTTGCCACCCGCTTCCTTCTTCGATTTTTCACGCGCGGTTTTGCCAACGTTGCGCGGGCCGCGCTCGCTGGAGATCAGCGAGAAGTCGATCTTACGTTCGTCCATATTCACCGCTTCGACGCGAACTTCCACGCGGTCGCCAAGGCGATAGGTCTGGCCGCCGGATTCGCCGATCAGACGCTGGCCAACCTGGTCAAAGCGATAGTAGTCGTTATCGAGCGAGGAGACATGCACCAGGCCATCGATAAACAGCTCATCCAGACGGACGAAGAAGCCAAAGCCGGTGACGCTGGCGATCACGCCGTTAAAGACATTGCCCACCTGATCCTGCATAAAGTCGCATTTCAGCCAGTCGGAAACGTCACGGGTCGCTTCATCAGCGCGGCGTTCGGTCATCGAACAGTGCTGGCCCAACTGCAGCATCTCTTCCATGGAATAATGGTAGCCGCCGGTCTCCGTGCTGTTGCCTTTATGCCCCTGCTCTTTCGCCAGCAGATACTTGATGGCGCGGTGCAGCGACAGGTCAGGATAACGGCGAATCGGCGAAGTGAAGTGCGCATAGGATTGCAGCGCCAGGCCGAAGTGACCGCGGTTTTCCGGATCGTAAATCGCCTGCTTCATCGAGCGCAGCAGCATGGTCTGCAGCATTTCGGCATCCGGCCTGTCGGCAACGGATTCCAGCAGTTCGGCGTAGTCGCGCGGCTCCGGCTTGTTGCCGCCCGGCAGTTCCAGGCCCAACTCAGAAAGCACGGAACGGAACGCGGTGATCGCTTCGGTCGTTGGCTTATCGTGAATACGGAACAGCGCAGGCTCTTTAGCTTTCTCAACGAAACGCGCCGCCGAGATGTTGGCCAGGATCATGCACTCTTCAATCAGCTTGTGCGCGTCGTTACGCTGAGTCTGTTCAATACGCTCAATGCGGCGATCGGCGTTGAAGATAAACTTCGCTTCTTCACTTTCAAAGGAGATACCGCCACGTTCAGCACGAGCCTGATCCAGCACTTTGTAGAGGTTATGCAGCTCTTCAATATGTTTGACCAGCGGCGCGTACTGTTCGCGCAGTTCCTGATCGCCCTGCAGCATGTGCCAGACTTTGGTATAAGTCAGACGCGCATGCGAGCTCATCACCGCTTCATAGAATTTAAAGCCGGTTAAACGCCCTTTGTTTGAGACGGTCATTTCACAGACCATACATAAGCGGTCAACCTGCGGGTTCAGCGAGCACAAGCCGTTGGAGAGCACTTCCGGCAGCATCGGGACGACCTGCGTAGGGAAGTAGACGGAGGTCCCGCGGCTACGGGCTTCGTTATCCAGCGGTGTCGGTGGACGGACGTAGTAGCTCACGTCAGCAATCGCCACCCACAGGCGCCAGCCGCCGCCGCGTTTTTTCTCACAGTAGACCGCATCATCAAAGTCGCGGGCGTCTTCACCGTCGATGGTAACCAGCGGTAAATCACGCAGATCGACGCGGCCAATTTTGGCCTCTTCCGGCACTTCTTCTTTCAATCCCGCAACCTGCGCTTCTACCGCTGGCGGCCAGACATAGGGAATTTCATGGGTACGCAGCGCCATCTCAACGGCCACGCCGGTCCCCATATTATCGCCAAGCACTTCGACGATTTTACCGATCGCTTTGGTGCGACGGGTTGGGCGCTGGGTCAGTTCGACCACCACCACAAAGCCCATACGCGCACCCATTAGCGACTCTGGCGGGATAAGGATATCAAAGCTTAGACGGCTGTCGTCCGGGACCACAAAGCCGACGCCTGCGTCGGTAAAGTAGCGGCCAACAATCTGTGCGTTACGCGGTACCAGCACGCGAACGATGCGCGCTTCGCGACGACCTTTACGGTCCGCGCCCAGCGGCTGCGCCAGCACTTCATCACCGTGCATGCACATCTTCATCTGCTCACTGGACAGGTACAGGTCATCCTTGCGTCCTTCGACGCGCAGGAAGCCGTAACCATCCCGGTGGCCAATAACCATGCCTTTCAGCAGGTCCAGACGTTCCGGCAGCGCGTAGCACTGGCGGCGGGTGAAGACCAGTTGACCGTCGCGCTCCATCGCGCGCAGGCGGCGGCGAAGCGCTTCGATTTGCTCTTCGCCTTCAATATTCAGCTCAGCGGCCAGTTCTTCACGGTTAGCCGGTTTTTCGCGTTTTGTTAAATGTTCGAGGATAAATTCCCGGCTAGGGATAGGATTCGTATATTTTTCAGCTTCGCGCTGCTGGAAAGGATCTTGTGACATCTCGGTTCCTCCGTTGTCATCTCTGGTGAAGATATGCGTCACTCCACCAGCAATAATTTGTATAGCGGTTGATTGTGTTCAACCAAATCGGCCAGTGTGTAGTTATCCAGCTCCTTGAGAAAACTTTGCACGGCTTGAGATAACGCCTGTTTCAAACGACAGGCAGGCGTAATGTGGCAAAACTCGCTGCTGCAGTTCACTAACGACAGTGGTTCGAGTTCGCGTACCACGTCCCCCACGCGAATATCCTTCGCCGGTTTACCCAGTCGGATACCGCCATTTTTCCCCCGCACCGCCGTCACGTACCCGGCGCGGCTCAGCTGATTGATAATTTTAACCATATGGTTACGCGACACGCCGTAGACCTCGGTCACCTCCGAGATACTGGTCATATTGCCTTCCGGCAGCGACGCCATGTAAATCAGCGCGCGTAGTCCATAATCGGTAAAACTTGTTAACTGCACATCAACCTCAGGGAAAAGGGGAAAACAGGATGAGCCTGTTGATATTAATTATATTGATGATAAACCAGCCAGCCTGCGAGCCGCTAATTTATTTCTTTCGGGAAGGAAAAAAGCGAGGGTTTAACGCACGATTAAGCCGGATGACGACGCTTTGCGTCTTATCCGGCCTACAAAGCGAGTAGGCCTGATAAGCGCAGCGCCATCAGGCGCTGCGCCATGAACCAAAATTACGCGTCGAACGGGTCGCGCAGAATCATGGTTTCAGTACGGTCTGGGCCAGTTGAAATAATATCAATCGGCACGCCGGTCAGTTCTTCAATACGCTTGATGTAGTCCAGCGCTGCCTGCGGCAGGCCGCTACGTTCCTTCACGCCAAAGGTAGTTTCAGACCAGCCCGGCATGGTTTCGTAGATTGGCTCGATACCTTCCCAATCATCCGCCGCCAGCGGGGTGGTGGTGACTTCGCGGCCATCCGGCATGCGGTAGCCCACGCAGATCTTCACTTCTTTCAGACCGTCCAGAACATCCAGCTTGGTCAGGCAGAAGCCAGACAGCGAGTTGATCTGTACCGCACGACGCACGGCAACGGAGTCCAGCCAGCCGGTACGACGACGACGGCCGGTAGTGGCACCGTATTCGTTACCCTGCTTGCACAGGAACTCACCGGTTTCATCAAACAGTTCGGTCGGGAACGGACCGGCACCCACGCGAGTGGAGTACGCTTTGATGATGCCCAGTACGTAGTCAACATAGCGCGGGCCAAGGCCAGAACCGGTTGCTACGCCACCTGCGGTGGTGTTGGAAGAGGTCACGTACGGGTAGGTACCGTGGTCGATATCCAGCAGCGTACCCTGCGCACCTTCGAACATCACAAAGTCACCGCGTTTACGCGCCTGATCCAGCAGATCAGAAACGTCCACGACCATGCTGGTCAGGATGTCGGCAACCGCCATCACGTCGTCCAGCACTTTCTGGTAGTCAACTGCGTCAACTTTGTAGAAATTCACCAGCTGGAAGTTGTGATATTCCATCACTTCTTTCAGTTTGTCGGCGAAAGTGGCTTTATCGAAGAGATCGCCCACGCGCAGACCGCGACGAGCCACTTTATCTTCATAAGCCGGGCCGATACCGCGACCGGTAGTACCGATAGCTTTGGAGCCGCGTGCTTTTTCGCGAGCGTTATCCAGCGCGACGTGATAGTCGAGGATTAACGGGCATGCTTCGGAAAGCAGCAGACGTTCGCGAACCGGGATACCACGGTCTTCCAGGCCTTTCATCTCTTTCATCAGCGCAGCCGGAGACAGCACCACACCGTTACCGATGATGCTGGTGACATTCTCGCGGAGAATACCTGATGGAATAAGATGGAGGACGGTTTTTTCACCGTTGATTACGAGAGTATGGCCTGCGTTGTGGCCACCCTGATAGCGAACAACATATTTTGCACGCTCAGTAAGAAGATCGACGATCTTACCTTTACCTTCGTCACCCCATTGGGTGCCCAGTACGACGACGTTGTTACCCATTTTTCAAAATCACCCATTGCTTAAAAATGGATTCTACCATCGCTTTTTCAGATATACAGCACTTTTTCACCACAAAATGGCACTTTGGCGCTTGTTTTTTAATCAGCCAATCGTTTTCGTCAACATGTAGTAGATCACCACGCCGGCAACCACAAGACCGCCGCCAAATCGACGTAACATCGTATCCGGTAACTGCGTCATCGTAGAAATCATCTTACGCCATGCTTTCGGATAGAGCATCGGACCGAGGCCCTCGAGAACTAACACCAGCGCAAGGGCCAGCCAGATTGTGGAATTCATTTTTCATCCTTATAAAAGAAAACCACCGGCTCCCGAGGGAGGCGGTGGTTTTATTCAGGCGACCGTGCGCTTAGCGAGCGGTAGTTCCCGGGTTTTTCATGTAGCGGAAGAAATCGCTATCCGGGCTCAGCACCATCACGTCCTGGTTGCTATCGAAGCTCTTCTCGTAAGCACGCAGGCTACGGATAAAGGCGTAGAAGTCCGGGTCCTGGCTGAACGCATCGGCGAACAGTTTAGCGGCTTCTGCATCGCCTTCACCGCGCAGGATACGGCCCTGACGCTCCGCTTCTGCCAGCGTCTTCGTCACTTCATAGTCGGCGGTAGCGCGCAGTTTTTCTGCCTCTTCCTGCCCCTGAGAACGGTGACGACGAGCAACGGCTTCACGCTCGGCGCGCATACGGTTGTAGATAGCTTCAGACACTTCGGTCGGCAGGTTGATCTGCTTGATACGCACATCGACCACTTCAATACCTAACGCCGCCATACTGTTCGGGTTAATGGTTGGCCCTTTGATGTTCGCCTGCTGCTCAACGCGCTCTGCGGCTTCCGCAATGGCGCTATCGGCTGCCGGAGTCGCCACTTCATCTTCCGCGCCGGAAGAGCCGGAGTTCAGGGCATCGCGAACTTCCAGGGTCAGACGACCGCGGGAGTCGGTAACGATGTCTTTCACGTCCAGACGACCAATTTCAGAACGCAGACGGTCAGAGAACTTACGCTTCAGCAGCACTTCCGCCTGTGAGACGTCGCCGCCGCCGGTCGCCAGGAAGTAACGGCTAAAGTCGCTGATGCGCCACTTGATGTACGAGTCGACGATCAGGTCTTTCTTCTCTTTGGTCACGAAACGATCGGCCTGGTTATCCATGGTCTGGATACGCGCGTCCAGCATTTTCACCGACTGAATGAACGGCACCTTGAAGTGCAGGCCCGGCTCATAAATCAACGGTTTCTTATCGCTGTCGCGCACCACGCTGCTGAACTGGAACTTAATTCCGCGCTCGCCTTCTTTAACTACGAAGATAGAGGTGTACAGCACTACCAGCACGATGATGATAATCGCAATAACTGACTTACGCATCGTTATTCCCCCTGACGCTGGTAGTCGTTACGCTGCGCGTTGGCGCGGCGTTGGTCCATGATATTGCCCTGACTGGCAGACGAGGTGTTGCTCGCGCTACTGCTGGAAGAGGACGCAGGCGGCAGGCGCAACAGGTTATTCGCACCACTGCTATCGCTCTTTGCTGCCGGGGCGTTGCCGCCTTTCAGCATCTGATCCAGCGGCAGCACCATCAGGTTGCCGTTCTTGTTGTCGCTAACCAGCACTTTGCGGGTATGGCTCAGCACTTTCTCCATGGTCTCGATATACAGACGCTCGCGGGTAATCTGCGGTGCGGCTTTATATTCCGGCAGGATCTTGGCAAAACGAGCCACCTCACCCTGTGCTTCCAGAACGGTCTGAGTCTTATACGCACGCGCTTCTTCCAGAATACGCTGTGCCTGACCGTTAGCACGCGGCTGAACTTCGTTGGTGTACGCTTCTGCTTCACGGATGTACTGCTGCTCGTTTTCACGCGCGGCGATCGCATCATCAAAGGAAGACTTCACTTCTTCCGGCGGACGAGCGGCCTGGAAGTTGACGTCCAGCAGGGTAATACCCATGTTGTACGGACGAATGGTCTCTTCCAGCTCGCGCTGGGTATCGCTACGAATAACGGTACGACCTTCGGTCAGAATACGGTCCATGGTGTATTTACCGATGACGCCACGCAGGGCGCTGTCGGTGGCCTGACGCAGACTGTCGTCGGCGCTGGTCACGCTAAACAAATAGCGCTGCGGATCGGTCACTCGGTACTGCACGTTCATTTCGACGCGCACGACGTTTTCATCGGAAGTCAGCATCACGCCAGACGCGGCCAGTTCGCGTACGGCTTCTACGTTCACCGGCGTCACTTCATCGATGAAGGTCGGCTTCCAGTTCAGACCCGGCTCAACCAGGTGGCTGAACTTACCAAAGCGCGTCACAACCCCGCGCTCGGCTTCTTTGATGGTATAGAACCCGCTGGCCGCCCAAATGACGACCACGGCAGCTGCCGCGATACCGACAATGCGTCCGCCCATCGGGGTGCGTGGCCCCTGAGACGAACCGCTGCCGGAACCGCCCTTACCGCCCCCAAAACCACCGAGCTTCTTGCTCAGCTTACGGAAGATATCATCCAAATCCGGCGGCCCCTGATCGCGACCGCCTTTATTTCCATTCCCCCCGGAGTTGCCGCCTTGATTATTGCTGCTTCCCCACGGGTCGCGGTCTTGTCCGTTATTACCGGGCTGATTCCACGCCATGTTTATGCTCCATATTTGTTATGCGGTGATATACCTTTTCCCAGTCCAGATCATTTGGCTGATAACCGCGACGCCGTCCTGGTTGTCGCGGTCGCGCTGAGGCGACCTGAACCGCTGGGTGCCCAAAGGGCTAATGTTTTCAGGCAAGCTGCACGGTCAGACGACGTAGTCTGCCAGTGTCGGTTCTTGTTTACAGAGGCGACGCCAGTCGACAATCGGCATACGAACCTGCAGATTGACGCAGCCATCGTCCTCCATCCACTCTTTTTCGATTGCCTGAAGCTGATAAAAGCGACTGCGCAAACGCCCTTCCTGCGGAGGTAAACGCAACGTATGCTGCGCCACTTCGCCGGCCAGTCGTTCGGTCAACGCCTGAAAAAGGAGTGGTATCCCTACCCCGGTTTGTGCAGACAGCCACACCCGGATAGGTTTGTTCTCTTCATCACGGTCGATACGCGGCTCAAAATCCTCGAGCATATCGATCTTATTCATCACCAGCAGGGTCGGAATCTCGTGTGCGTCAATCTCTTCGAGAACGGTATTTACCGCATCGATGTTTTCCTGCACACGAACGTCCGCGGCATCAATCACGTGCAGCAGCAGCGTGGCTTCGCGCGTTTCCTGCAATGTGGCCTTAAACGCCGCCACCAGGTCATGCGGCAGGTGGCGAATAAAGCCTACGGTATCGGCCAGCACCGTTTCACCCACATCCGTCACGTCTATACGACGCAACGTTGGATCAAGGGTGGCAAACAGCTGGTCAGCGGCGTAGACCTCTGCCTGCGTGATATGGTTAAACAGCGTTGATTTCCCGGCGTTGGTGTACCCCACCAGCGATACCGTCGGAACATCGGCTTTCACACGCGAGCGTCGCCCCTGCTCGCGCTGTTTCTCCACGCGCTCAATGCGCGAGAGAATTTGCATAATGCGGTTACGCAGTAAACGACGGTCGGTTTCGAGCTGGGTTTCACCCGGGCCGCGCAAACCGATACCGCCTTTTTGTCTTTCAAGGTGCGTCCAGCCGCGCACCAGGCGCGTGGCCAGATGGCGCAGCTGCGCCAGCTCAACCTGCAGCTTACCTTCATGGGTACGCGCACGTTGGGCGAAAATATCTAAGATCAGACCGGTACGGTCGATAACCCGGCATTGACACAGAGCCTCAAGGTTACGCTCCTGTGCTGGGCTGAGTGCATGATCGAACAGCACAACGGAAGCGCCTGTCGCTTTGACGGCTTCCGCAATCTCGACAGCCTTACCTTCACCAACAAAATATTTTGGGTGCGGCGCTTTACGGCTACCAGTAATCACCTGCATTGCTTCGACGCCGGCGGAAGAGACCAGAGATTCAAACTCCTGGAGGTCTTCCATATCTTTGTCTTGCGTAAAATAGATGTGTACCAGCACCGCCTGCTCACCGGCGTCATAACGGTCAAACAAGCGTTATCTCTCCTGAAATACCAGCGGGGAACCCAGACATGCTGGCTCCCCGACATGGATTAACAGCCATCAACCTTATTCGGTTTCTTCGCTGTCTTGCTGTGCAGAACCCTGCGCGTTGCTACCGTGATGGTAGTTGCTACCGGTGCCGCCGCCAGCATTGTTGCTGTGATGGGAAACCGGACGGGACGGAACAACGGTAGAAATTGCGTGCTTATAGACCATCTGGCTGACCGTGTTTTTCAACAGGATCACGAACTGATCGAAAGACTCAATTTGCCCTTGCAGCTTAATACCATTCACCAAATAAATAGAAACTGGAACACGTTCCCGACGCAGTGCGTTCAGGAACGGATCTTGTAAAGATTGCCCCTTAGCCATTCTCTCTTTTCCTTATATGCTTATTTGTACTTATACACGCCATCCCTCAAGCCGCTTCTGCGTTATCTGCTTTGCTACAGCTCGAACGATGTTGCGTATGAACCTTACGATTCCGAAAATTGCGCACGATACGACTCAATTGTACACATTCAGTCTACACTAGCACCCACTACCTGTAATAGTTGGTTAAACGCCTGCTCCGGCTGTTCACTATCTAACCAGTGAACCCCTTCCCAGCCGCGTAACCACGTCACCTGGCGCTTGGCTAGCTGTCTCGTGGCACAAACTCCTCTATAAACCATTTCATCATAGGTAATTTCGCCTTCAAGGTATGACCACATCTGGCGATATCCCACACAACGAATGGAAGGCATGTCCGTATGCAAATCTCCACGGGCAAATAGCGCCCGCACTTCTGCTTCAAAACCCGAAGCCAACATCTGATGAAAACGCTGCTCAATGCGCTGATGGAGCAGTTCACGGCTCGCCGGGGCGATGGCGAACTGATGCACCTTGTAGGGCAGAGCGTCTCCTGACGTTTGCGTCAGCTCCGTTAAAGTTTTACCCGAAATGAAAAAAACTTCCAGTGCTCGGGAAAGTCTTTGCGGATCATTCGGATGAATGCGCTCGGCGGCAACGGGGTCAATTTCCCGTAGCTGCTGGTGCAGCGCTCCCCATCCTCGCTCTGCTGCCTGCTGCTCAATGCGGGCCCGGACTTCCGGGTCAGCCGAGGGCAGCGGTGATAAACCTTCAAGCAACGCCTTGAAATACAACATGGTTCCACCGACCAGCAGCGGAATTTTCCCTGCGGCAGTGATCTCGGCCATCTGCGCCAGCGCATCACGACGAAAATCCGCCGCCGAATAGGCCTGCGCAGGGTCAAGGATATCCATCAACCGGTGCGGGGCAGCAAGCTGCTCTTCCGCGCTCGGCTTTGCAGTGCCGATATCCATCCCTCGATAGATGAGGGCAGAATCCACACTAATCAACTCTACTGGCAAAACTTTACGCAGCTCAATGGCTAACGCCGTTTTGCCCGAGGCGGTCGGCCCCATCAAAAAAATTGCCTTAGGCAGGCTCGCCTCGGTTACGTCACTCATGTCTCAGGGCGTTCATCGCAGAATCTAAATCAACGGGTTGTAACAAACCACCCGGCGGAGCTTTGACCAGCTGCGGGCAAAGACGTTCAACGTCAGCCAGCATCGCGATGGCCTGCGCGGTGTTCCACTGCGCGTGGTCGCTTGCCAGATGACGGGCCAACCACTGCGCCACGTTTCCGGCATCAACCTGAGTTTTCTCCACCAGGTAGCCTATCAGTTCAGGAATCAAGATTTGTAAATTTTGTTGTCGTAAGGGTAAAGGCACGGCGCGAATCGTGACATGCTGCCCTTCCAGCAGGATTTCGATGCCCAGTTGGCCCAGCATTTCCCGCGCATTTTCCAGGGTTTTCCGTTCGTTCTCTGACGCTTTCAGGCGCAGAGGGATAAGCAGCGGCTGGGCGCAAATGGTGGCCCCGCCGGGCGTCAGTTGCGCCTGACGCAGCCAGCGTTCTGCGACCGGTAACGACAGCAGATTAAGCTTACCGTCACGCTCCAGCAGCGCGCAGCGCTCATCGATGATAGCCAGCACACGACCAAAGCTTTGGCTGTGCCCCGCCAGGTTTTCAGCCGCGGGTTTCGCGGGCTCCGGGCGACTTGCCGGCGTATCCAACAGCTGGCGATAGAGTGCCCCTTGCTGTTTCTGGTAGCCCGGCTGCGCGTTCGGCCAGCTGGCGCCAGCGCTGCGGCTACCGCCAGAAGCGGGTTGGTAGCGCGGCGCTTCCGGCTCGCGCGCCACCGCCGGTTCGGCAAACTGATTACGCCCAGCCGCGACGCGGTTTTCCGGCAGCGCGCGCGGGGCGGGTTCATCGTCTTCCGCTAAGGGCAACGGCGCGTCCAGCTGTTGTTGCAGCACGCTCAAGACGCCTTGATAGATAAAGTCATGCACCAGACGAGACTGGTGGAAACGCACCTCGTGTTTAGCCGGGTGGACGTTCACATCCACCTGGTGCGGGTCAATCTCCAGATACAGCACAAACGCTGGCTGCTGATCCGCGCCGAGCTTGTCTTCACAGGCCTGTCGAATGGCGTGGTTAATCAGCCGGTCGCGCATCATGCGACCGTTCACGTAGCAATACTGAATCTCAGCCAGCGCGGCGGTAGTGTGTTTTGGGTCGGCAACCCAGCCGTGCATCGCCAGGTCGCCGTGCTGCCACTCAATCGCCAGCGCCTGTTCCAGGAACGGTACGCCGCAAATGGCCCCCAGACGGCGTTCTTTCGACGCCCCTTCCGTCACCGCGCGATACTGGCGAATTATTTTGCCATTGTGGGTCAGGTTGAAACTCACATCGAAGCGCGCCAGCGCAATGCGGCGAATGATCTCATCGATATGATTGAATTCGGTTTTTTCGGTGCGCATAAACTTGCGCCGCGCGGGGGTATTGTAGAAGAGATCTAACACTTCCAGCGTCGTTCCCACCGGGTGTGCGGCAGGTTTCACGGTGACGTCCTGATCGCGGCCTTCCGCGTAGGCCTGCCAGGCTTCCTGCTGCTGTTCCGTGCGCGAGGTCAGCGTCAGCCGCGAGACCGAACTGATACTCGCCAGCGCTTCGCCGCGAAAACCGAGGCTGACGATCGCTTCCAGATCGTCAAGCGAGGCAATTTTGCTGGTCGCATGCCGGGCAAGCGCCAGCGCCAGCTCATCTTTCTTAATACCGCAGCCGTTATCGCGGATGCGGATAAGCTTTGCCCCACCGCGTTCGATATCAATATCGATGCGGGTAGCCCCCGCATCGAGACTGTTCTCCACCAGTTCTTTCACTACCGAGGCAGGCCGCTCAACCACTTCACCCGCGGCAATCTGGTTCGCAAGCTGCGGCGGTAAAACCTGAATCGGCATGAAAACTCCTTAGTTAACGAGCGTCCTGTTGGATGACGCGGCGCTGGCGGTCTGCGACTGTTCGTCACGAGGGCCGGATTGTATCGGATGCGCCGTAAAATAGTTACGTAAACCGTTATAAATGGCTTCAGCAATTTTCTGCTGATAGTCATCGCTGTCCAGCAGGCGTTCTTCGCTGCTGTTGCTGATAAAGCCGGTCTCGACCAGAATCGACGGAATATCCGGCGAACGCAGCACGCCGAGGCTGGCGTGTTCCGGACGACGCTTATGCAGATTACCGACGCGCTGCAGCTGGCTGATGACGTTGGTGGCCACATCATACCCTACACGCTGGGAATGACCGAACTGCAGATCCAGCACCGCCTGGCTCAGATACGGATCGGCCTGGCTGTTTGCCAACACGTCGCCCGCGCCGCCCAGCAGCTCAGACTGTTTCTCATGCTGTTCAAGCCAGCCCGCCATTTCGCTGTTGGCGCGACGGTTAGAGAGCACCCAGACCGACGCGCCGGTAGCGTCGCGGTTTGGCGCGGCGTCCGCGTGAATGGAGACCAGGAAGGAGGCGTTCTGCTTACGTGCCACGTCGGAGCGACCCATCACCGAAATAAAATAGTCGCCGTCGCGAGTCAACACGCCTTTAAACATCGGATCGTCGTTGAGCAACGCTCTGAGTTTCCGGGCAATGGCGATGGTGACATTCTTCTCACGCGTACCGCCTGGACCAATCGCCCCCGGATCCTGGCCGCCGTGCCCGGCGTCAATCGCGATAATCACTTTATCGCCGGAAACGCTGCGCGCACGGGCCGCCGGACGCGGCGCCGGAGCGGTATTGCTGGCAATTGCCGGCTGGCGCTCCGAGCTGAAGCTGCTGCCGCTATTGCTGCTGTTGCCGCTAAACGGGTTGCGCGCGGGCTGGCTTGGTACCGGCGCCGGCGTGACGACTGGCGTTTCCACACGCTTCGCGACGACAGGCGGCGGTGGAGGCGGTGGAACGTCGGCATTAATGGTAAACACCACGGTGTAGTTAGCGCCGTTTTGCTGCTTCACCGCGCGGGTTTTGCCGTTTTCGGTGAGATCGACCACCAGACGCAGCGACCGATCGTCTTTCGGCGTGCCGGAACGGATCGCCTTCACCAGGTTGTTGCCGCTAAAGCGCAGCGGCAAGCCTTGAATCACGCCCGTTTGCTTGATGTCGAGCACCACGCTGCGTTTGTCATCCTGGCTAAAGTTATATTCCGGGTCACCCATAAAGCTGAAGGTGATCCGCGCCTGCGTTTCACTATTCGCTACCTGAATATCGGACAAGCTCGCCGCCATTGCCGGTGCGCCCACCAGCATCAGCGCCGCCATCAACCACCCTTTTGCGCGAAAAATCATCCTGGGATCCCTTAAATTAACCGGCAAACCGCGCCAGCAGAGACTCACCTAATGAGGAGACCGCGGCAATGCGCGCCTCACGCCCTTGCGCCTGGTAATCTAAGTGTATTTCGATATCCGGCTCGGGCAGAACACCTGCGCCCTGTTGCGGCCATTCCACCAGGCAGATGGCATCGTTAGCAAAGTAATCGCGGATCCCCATAAATTCGAGCTCCTCGGGATCCGCAAGACGGTAAAGATCAAAATGGTAAACCATCAGTTTATCGAGCTGGTACGGTTCGACCAGCGTATAGGTCGGGCTTTTGACGTTGCCGTTATGCCCCAACGCCTGCAGGAATCCGCGGCTGAAGGTGGTTTTCCCCGCGCCTAAATCGCCGTACAGATAGATGACCGTCGCGCCGACGCAGGCCTGCGCCACTCGGTTGCCAAGGTCCAGGGTTGCCTGCTCGTCAGGTAAAGGAATCACTCGATTAATCATGGTCTACGTCAATCACATCCGGGTTAACAACACGCCGTAGCGTGGAAAAGAGATCGGTCGCCAGCATTCCGCGGGTGCCATAGCGCGCAGCCAGCTTGTCCGCCGCCGCGCCGTGGGCGATACACCCTGCGCACGCAGCATCATACGGCGATAAGGCCTGCCCCAGCAATGCGCCAATAATGCCCGAAAGCACATCGCCCATGCCGCCGCTGGCCATACCAGCATTTCCGGCATCAATAATACTGAGCGAGCCGTGTTCATCAGCCACCACCGTCCCCGCGCCTTTCAGCACCGCAACGCCACCGTACCGTTGTACCAGACGCTGTGCAGAAAGTAAGCGATCGTCCTCAATTTCTGCCACCCGGCAGTTGAGCAAACGCGCGGCCTCGCCGGGGTGCGGCGTGATCACGCGATTGTGACGTTTATCCGGATTGAATGCCAGCAGGTTCAAAGCGTCGGCGTCCCAAAGCGTCGGTTTACGGACGTTTTCCACTTTGCGCAGCGCCTGTTTGCCCCACTCCGCCTGACCCAAGCCGGGGCCAATCACCACCACATCGGCCCATTCCAGACTTTCATCAAGCAGCTGCGGCGTCAGCTCATGCACCATCAGTTCAGGACGGGCGGTGATAATCGGCGCGACGTTTTCCGCGCGGGTGAGTACACGCACCAGGCCTGCCCCCGCCCGCAGCGCCGCTTCACCGGCCATGCGGATGGCCCCGGCAGTGCCGTGATCGCCGCCGATCAGCACCAGACGGCCGTGATCGCCTTTGTGCGAGGTAGGACGACGCGGGGTCAACCATTGCGCCAGCTGCGAGGCATCCAGACGCTGAATATGTGTGGGGTGTTCTGCCAGCCACGACTCTAATTCCAGCTCATGATGATGCAGCGTGCCGACCACATCACGCGCTTTACCGGTCAGTAACCCCGGTTTCAGGGCGATAAACGTGATGGTGTGCGCAGCATCAATCACCGCTCCCGGCGTCGCGCCGGTCTGAGCGTTAAGTCCGGAGGGAATATCCAGCGCGATAATCGGCGCCGGGAAACGATTCGCTTGCGCTATTAGGCTTGCGATGGGGTCACGTGGCGCATTTTGCAGCCCGGTACCCAGTAGGCCATCAATAATCAGATCGGTATCCTTTGGCCACGGGATATCCGTCGCGTGGATAACACCGCCCGCTTCCAGCCACGCCTCGCGAGCGGCGAGCGCCTCGTCCGGCAGCGGTTTTTCGCTATCCTGCGCCAGCAGCGTGACGCGAATCCCCGCCGCCTGTGCCAGGCGCGCGACCACGTAGCCGTCGCCGCCGTTATTGCCATGGCCGCAAAGAATTAGCCAGCGGCTTGAGGCGGGATACGCCGCGCGGGCCACCTCAAACGCCGCCTGACCGGCGCGCTGCATGAGTTCGTAAAGGGAAATGCCGAGATCCGCTGCCGCCGTTTTTTCGGCGCGACGCAGCGCATCCGCAGGCCAAATGGAGTGTGGTATACTTTGGGGGTTTCTTGTCAATGTATGGTCCGTCATGTCACAGCCCCTCGATCTCAATCAATTAGCGCAACAAATCAAACTGTGGGGCACTGAACTGGGCTTTCAGCAGGTCGGCATTACCGATACCGATCTCAGCGCCTCGGAGCCCAAACTGCAGGCATGGCTGGATAAACAATACCACGGCGAGATGGAATGGATGGCGCGGCACGGAATGATGCGCGCCCGTCCGCACGAACTGCAACCCGGAACGCTCCGGGTCATTAGCGTTCGCATGAACTATCTTCCCGCCAATGCAGCCTTTGCCCGCACGCTGAAAAATCCCGAGCTCGGTTACGTCAGCCGTTATGCCCTGGGGCGTGATTATCATAAGCTGTTGCGTAACCGCCTTAAAAAGCTCGGCGAAATGATTCAGGAACGGTGCGTCTCGCTGAATTTTAGACCGTTTGTTGACTCAGCGCCTATTCTTGAGCGCCCATTAGCGGAAAAAGCGGGAATTGGCTGGACAGGTAAGCACTCACTAACCCTCAACCGCGATGCCGGATCGTTCTTTTTCCTCGGCGAACTGTTGGTGGATATTCCGCTGCCCGTCGACCAACCGGTGGCCGAAGAGTGCGGGCGCTGCGTGGCCTGTATGACCATCTGCCCGACAGGGGCGATTGTTGAGCCTTATACCGTCGACGCTCGCCGCTGCATCTCCTACCTGACCATTGAACTGGAAGGCGCGATCCCGGAAGAATTTCGTCCGCTATTGGGCAATCGTATTTACGGCTGCGACGACTGCCAGCTAATCTGCCCATGGAACCGCTTCTCACAGCTTACCGACGAAGCTGATTTCAGCCCGCGCAAAGCGCTGCACGCCCCTGAGCTGATTGAACTGTTCGCCTGGAGTGAGGCCCATTTTCTGAAAGTGACCGAAGGTTCCGCTATTCGCCGTATCGGCCACCTGCGCTGGCTACGCAATATTGCCGTCGCGCTCGGCAACGCGCCGTGGAGCGAAGCCGCGCTTAACGCGCTGGAGAGTCGCCAAGGTGAGCACCCACTTCTCGATGAGCACATCACGTGGGCGATTGCGCAGCAAATTGCCCGTCGTAACGAGGGGGCTGTAGAGGTCCAGCTACCGAAAAAACAGCGTCTGGTGCGAGTGGTAGAAAAAGGCCTGCCGCGCGACGCGTAATCTATTCACAGCCTGTGAGTAAAAATAAAAAGGCATTGCGTTTCAACACGCCAAAGTTCGTCAAGCGATCTTGCTAACATTTTGAAATGGTATATTTCTATATATATCAACAACATAATTAAAGTTGTAAAAATCTTAAGAAAATTAGCGTACGAAGAAGCTGATGACAGCCTGTGGATAAGTCTGTTTACAAGAGTATTTCGGAAACGAAAAAAACAACCTCAACGACAATTTGCGTTGTGGAAGTAATTTTATTCTGGAAGAAAATTTGGA
>NZ_LXEU01000065.1 GCF_001654985.1 Kluyvera georgiana ATCC 51603 | reverse complement strand
TATTCCCGCAAAATCTGGCAATTTTTGTTGCTGTCGTAATTCGCATTTCTGCTTCGTTACGGGAGGCGCATTATACGAGAATTCTTTTCCCCTGCAACCCCCCCTGAAGCGATTTTTTAAAAAATCCGTTCAACTGCTGGATAAATCGGCAAGTTGATTATTTTAACGCCGATTCATCCCGTTTACACCTTAAAGTTGAATAAAATGCTCACGATAGTAGGCCAGCTCCGCCACCGACTCGCGGATATCATCCATCGCCTGGTGAGTGCCCTGCTTTTTAAAGCCCGGCAGAATCTCCGGCTTCCAGCGGCGCGCCAGCTCTTTGAGCGTGCTCACGTCCAGATAGCGGTAGTGGAAGTAGGCTTCCAGCTCCGGCATGTATTTAAACAGGAAACGACGGTCCTGGCCGATGCTGTTGCCGCAAATCGGCGATTTGCCCGCCGGTACCCACTGCTTCAGGAACTCCAGCGTCGCCAGTTCGGCTTCACGGTCGCCCAGCGTGCTCGCCTTCACGCGATCCACCAGGCCGCTACCGGTATGCGTCCGTACGTTCCAGTCATCCATCAGCGCCAGTTGAGCATCAGACTGATGGACCGCAATGGTTGGCCCTTCCGCCAGGATATTGAGCTGCGCGTCGGTCACCAGCGTCGCGATTTCAATAATGCGATCGCGCTCGGGATCCAGGCCAGTCATCTCCAGATCGATCCAAATCAGGTTGTTTTCATCTGCACTCATGTTATTTTCCACCCTTCTTGTCATACCTGCCGCGGTAGGTTAACTAGTATTAATTAGCGTGTATCATAGAGGTTTTGCCCAACATGGGCGACCAGGAGTCAGCACGATTGAGTAAAAATAAACTCTCCAAAGGTCAGCAGCGCCGCGTTAAGGCTAACCACCAGCGCCGCCTGACAACAGCCGCGGAGAAGCCCGATTACGACGATAATCTGTTTGGCGAAGCCGCCGAAGGCATCGTCATCAGCCGCTTTGGGATGCACGCCGACGTGGAGTCCGCCGATGGCGAAACCCACCGCTGCAACATCCGTCGTACTATCCGTTCGCTGGTGACCGGCGACCGCGTGGTCTGGCGCCCGGGGAAAGCCGCTGCTGAAGGCGTCAACGTAAAAGGGATCGTCGAAGCGGTTCACGAGCGTACCTCGGTACTCACCCGCCCGGACTTTTACGACGGCGTGAAGCCGATCGCCGCCAATATCAATCAGATCGTCATCGTCTCAGCCATTTTGCCGGAGCTGTCGCTGAATATTATCGACCGTTATCTGGTGGCCTGCGAAACGCTTAACGTCGAGCCGCTGCTGGTGCTGAACAAAATTGACCTGCTGGACGATGAGGGCATGGCGTTCGTCAACGAGCAGATGGATATCTACCGCAAGATTGGCTATACCGTTCTGATGGCGTCCAGCCATACTCAGGATGGCCTGAAACCGTTGGAAGAAGCGCTCACTAACCGCATCAGCATTTTTGCCGGGCAGTCTGGCGTCGGAAAATCGAGCCTGCTGAACGCCCTGCTGGGGCTGAACGACGACCGCATTCTGACCAATGACGTCTCCGATGTCTCAGGTCTGGGCCAGCACACCACCACGGCGGCGCGCCTGTATCACTTCCCGCACGGCGGCGACGTGATTGACTCCCCCGGCGTGCGTGAATTTGGCCTGTGGCACCTCGACCCGGAACAAATCACCAACGGGTTTGTCGAATTCCATGACTACCTCGGCCACTGTAAATACCGCGACTGTAAGCACGATACCGACCCCGGCTGCGCCATCCGCGAAGCCGTTGAGCAAGGGAAGATCGCCGAGACCCGTTTTGAAAATTATCACCGCATTCTGGAAACCATGGCGCAGGTAAAAACGCGTAAAAACTTTTCAGACATCGATAATTGAGAACTATGATTTTGCCGACTGACATTTGCGTCAACTCTCGCTAGAATCGGCCGCTTTTCTTTAAAGATCCAACGCCTGGCGTTGGATCAGGATCGACACATAATGGCCTGGAGGCTACCTTGTTAAACTCGTTTAAACTTTCACTGCAATACATTCTGCCTAAACTGTGGCTTACGCGTCTCGCAGGCTGGGGTGCGAGCAAACGAGCGGGATGGCTGACCAAACTGGTTATCGATCTGTTCGTGAAGTTCTACAAGGTCGATATGAAAGAGGCGCAGAAGCCGGATACCGCCAGCTACCGCACCTTTAACGATTTCTTCGTTCGCCCGCTGCGTGAAGACGTCCGCACGGTCAACACCGACCCGAGCGTGCTGGTCATGCCAGCCGACGGCGCGATCAGCCAGCTTGGCGCCATTGAAGACGACAAAATTTTACAGGCGAAAGGCCACAACTATTCTCTGGAAGCGCTGCTGGCCGGCAACTACATCATGGCCGACCTTTTCCGCAACGGCACCTTCGCCACCACCTATCTGTCGCCGCGCGACTATCACCGCGTCCACATGCCGTGCAACGGTATCCTGCGCGAGATGATCTACGTGCCGGGCGATCTGTTCTCCGTCAACCACCTGACCGCCCAGAACGTACCGAACCTGTTTGCGCGTAACGAACGCGTTATCTGCCTGTTCGATACCGAATTTGGTCCGATGGCGCAGATTCTGGTGGGTGCCACCATCGTTGGCAGCATCGAAACCGTGTGGGCCGGCACCGTCACACCGCCGCGCGAAGGCATCATCAAACGCTGGACCTACCCGGCAGGCGATCAGGAAGGTTCCGTTGCACTGTTGAAAGGCCAGGAGATGGGCCGCTTCAAGCTGGGTTCTACGGTGATCAACCTGTTTGCACCGGGCAAAGTCACGCTGGTCGAACATCTGCAAAATCTCTCCGTTACCCGTCTGGGCGAGCCGCTGGCTGTCTCTACCGAAGCGGTAGCCGAACCGGAAGCGGTTGTAGAACCCGTAGCAGAAACGGTTGTAGAGCAGGACGTCGCCCCGCAGGCTGACGACACGCAAGAAAAAAGCTAATAGCCAAATAAGGGTCTGACGTGCGCCTGATTATCACTTTACTGATGGCCTGGTGCCTCAGCCAGGGGGCGTTCGCAGCGACCGCCCCCAACGCCCGGCAAATTGCCCAGGAATTAGAACAGGCGAAAGCGGCGAAGCCCGCTCAGCCTGATACCGTCGAGGCGCTGCAAAGCGCCCTCACCGCGCTGGAGGAGCAAAAAGGCTCGCTCGAGCGTGCCGCGCAGTACCAGCAGGTCATCGACAACTTCCCCAAACTCTCCCAGACGCTGCGTAATCAGCTCAACAATCTGCGCGATGAACCGCGTCAGGTGCCGGACGGCATGAGCACCGACGCGCTGAACCAGGAGATTCTGCAGGTCAGCAGCCAGCTGCTGGAAAAAAGCCGTCAGGCCCAGCAGGAACAGGAACGCGCCCGCGATATTGCCGACTCCCTCAACCAGCTTCCGCAGCAGCAGACCGACGCCCGCCGCCAGCTCAACGACGTTGAACGCCGTATCGGCACCCAGACCGGCAATACGCCGCTGGCGCAGGCGCAAAATTTGAGCCTACAGGCCGACGCCAGCAAGCTGAAGGCGCTGGTTGATGAGCTGGAGCTGGCGCAGCTTTCCGCCAACAATCGCCAGGAGCTGGCGCGCATGCGCTCAGAGCTGGCGCAAAAGCAGGGCGAACAGCTCGACGCCTACCTGCAAGCTTTACGCAATCAGCTCAACAGTCAGCGCCAGCGCGAAGCGGAACGGGCACTGGAAAGCACCGAATTGCTGGCAGAAAACAGCGAGAACCTGCCGGCCAGCATCGTTGAACAGTTCAGAATCAACCGTGAGCTTTCCCAGGCGTTAAACCAGCAGGCGCAGCGCATGGACCTGGTCGCCTCCCAGCAGCGCCAGGCGGCTAATCAGACGCTGCAGGTACGCCAGGCGCTGAACACTCTGCGCGAGCAGTCTCAGTGGCTTGGTTCCTCGAATCTGCTGGGTGAAGCCCTGCGCGCGCAGGTTGCGCGTCTGCCGGAAATGCCGAAGCCGCAGCAGCTTGATACCGAGATGGCGCAGCTGCGCGTTCACCGTTTACGTTATGAGGACCTGCTCAATAAGCAGCCGCAGCTGCGGCAAATTCGCCAGACCGACGGCCAGCCGCTGACCAGCGAAGAAAACCGCATTCTTGAAGCCCAACTGCGAACCCAGCGCGAGCTGCTGAACTCGCTGCTGCAGGGCGGCGACACGCTGATTCTTGAGCTAACCAAGCTGAAAGTCTCCAACAGCCAGCTGGAAGACGCGCTCAAAGAGGTGAACGAAGCCACCCACCGCTATCTGTTCTGGACCTCCGACGTGCGGCCTATCGATTTCAGCTGGCCGATTGAAATTGTGCAGGATCTGCGTCGTCTGATCTCGCTGGACACCTTCAGCCAGCTCGGCAAGGCCACCATGATGATGCTCACCAGCCGTCAGACGCTGTTCCCGCTCTTCGGAGCGCTGCTGTTGGTGGGCTTCAGCATCAGCTCGAGAAAACACTTCACGCGTTTCCTGGAGCGTTCCAGCGCCCGCGTCGGCAAAGTCACCCAGGACCACTTCTGGCTGACCATGCGCACGGTGTTCTGGTCGATTCTGGTGGCATCACCGCTGCCGGTGCTGTGGGCGACGCTGGGCTATGGTCTCCAGGAGGCGTGGCCCTACCCGCTTGCCGTGGCGATAGGCGACGGCGTCACCGCTACCGTGCCGCTCCTGTGGGTGGTGATGATTTGCGCTGCCTTCGCTCGCACCAACGGCCTGTTTATTGTTCACTTTGGCTGGCCGCAGCTCCGCGTGGCCCGCGCCATGCGCTATTACCTGATGAGTATCGGACTTATCGTGCCGCTGATTATGGCGCTGATTATGTTCGATAATCTCAACGACCGTGAGTTCTCCGCATCGCTCGGTAGGCTGTGCTTTATCCTGATCTGCGGCGCGCTGGCGGTGGTCACTCTCAGCCTGAAGCGTGCCGGGATTCCGCTCTATCTCGACAAAGAAGGCAGCGGCGACAACCGGATCAACCTGCTGCTGTGGAACCTGATGACCGGCGCGCCGCTGGTCGCCATTTTCGCCGCCGCCGTCGGCTATCTCGCCACCGCGCAGGCTCTGTTGGCGCGTCTGGAGACATCGGTGGCTATCTGGTTCCTGCTGCTGGTGATTTACCACGTGATCCGCCGCTGGATGCTGATTCAGCGCCGCCGTCTGGCCTTTGATCGCGCGAAACACAAGCGTGCCGAAATGCTGGCGCACCGCGCCCGCGGTGAGGAAGAGACGCATGCCACCAGCCTGGAAGGGTCTGCCGAGCAGGAGGTGAGCGAAGTGAACCTCGATACCATCAGCGAGCAGTCGCTGCGCCTGGTACGCTCCATTCTGATGCTGATCGCGCTGGTGTCGGTGATTATCCTGTGGTCGGAAATCCACTCAGCGTTCGGCTTCCTTGAGAACATTTCGCTGTGGGACGTGACCTCAACGGTGCAGGGCGTGGAAAGCATTGAACCCATTACCCTCGGTGCCGTGCTCATCGCCATTTTAGTGCTGATTATCACCACTCAGCTGGTGCGTAACCTCCCCGCGCTGCTGGAGCTGGCGATTCTGCAGCACCTGTCGCTGACGCCGGGCACCGGCTACGCCATTACCACCATCACCAAATACATCCTGATGATGATTGGCGGGCTGATGGGCTTCTCGCTGCTGGGGATTGAGTGGTCGAAGCTGCAGTGGCTGGTCGCCGCGCTCGGTGTGGGTCTCGGCTTTGGCTTACAGGAGATTTTTGCCAACTTTATCTCTGGCCTGATCATCCTGTTTGAGAAGCCGATTCGTATTGGCGATACGGTCACCATTCGCGACCTCACCGGCAGCGTGACCAAAATCAACACCCGCGCCACCACCATCAGCGACTGGGACCGCAAGGAGATTATCGTGCCGAACAAGGCCTTTATCACCGAGCAGTTTATCAACTGGTCGCTGTCGGATTCGGTGACCCGCGTGGTGCTGAGCATTCCGGCCCCGTCGGATGCCAACAGCGAAGAGGTAGCGCAAATCCTGTTAACCGCCGCACACCGCTGCTCGCTGGTGATCGATACGCCCGCGCCGGAAGCGTTCCTTGTGGATTTACAGCAGGGAATTCAGATTTTCGAGCTGCGTATCTACGCCGCCGAGATGGGCCACCGTATGCCGCTGCGTCACGAACTGCATCAGCTGATTCTGGCGGGCTTCCGTGAGCACGGCATTGATATGCCGTTCCCGCCGTTCCAGATGCGTCTGGAAAGTTTGAACGGTAAGAAATCCGCCACCACGCTGACCTCAACGGGCCGCGCCAGCCGCAAGCCGGGCAGCCTGTGACAGAGGGGAGCGGTGCGCCCCCCTCTCCCTTGAAAAGGGAGAGGGCTGGGGTGAGGGTTTAGCTCTGTGCCGGAATGCCTCTCCCCAAAGGGGCAAGAGCACCGTTAGGTGCTTATTGTTTATTGAGCGCTCTTCCTGACTTTGCCTGTGCTGCCTCTCACCACCAGCGCCACCGGTAACATCTCATCCGCCGCCGTGGCCTCTTCCAGCAGTAGCCCTACCGCCCGGTAGCCCAACTGATGTTTATCTACCGCGATGGTCGTTAGCGCCGGACGACTCCAGGCGGCGGGTTCAATATCGTCAAAGCCGACAATCGCGATATCCTGCGGAACACGGAAGCCGCGCTGTTCGCAGATATTCATCGCGGCAATCGCCGTCACGTCGTTGTAGGCAAAAATAGCGTCCGGCGGCTCCGTCAGCGACAGCAGCTCATTCATCGCCGCGATCAGCGACTGGCTGGTATCCACCAGCGGCGAGGCGATCACTTCATACTCCGGCGGCATTATCATTTTCGACTCGTACAGCGCCTGACGGTAACCCTTCTCACGCTGGCGAATACTGTAGTGCGTGGCCGTGCTGGCGAGGAAAGCAATCCTCCTGCGACCCGTGTCTATCAGGTGACGTGTCGCCAGATAGCCGCCACGCTGATTATCGACGTTAACGCACGGCAAGCCCGGCGCCCACAGGTCAACCAGCACCATTGGCAGTTGGGTTTTCTGTACTGCCATAATCAGCGTACTTTCAAAGTAGCCTGCGCAGATTAGCGCGTCGGGATGATGCAGTGCGATCTGCTCCTCAACGTTGTCGCCCGGGCCGATCGACAGAAAACTCATCGCGATCCCTTTTTCGCGGCAGTGATCTTCCACCCCCAGCAGCAACAGCGAGTAAAACGGCAGCGCGCGGGCGATATCATGCTGACGATGGAGCAAAAACAGCACTCGTTTTACCTTATCGCCGCGTAGACGGGAAAAGTCATACCCCATCTCCTGTGCCACCGCCATCACCCGCTGGCGAGTCTCCTCTTTAAGCCCCGGCTGCCCTTTCAGCGCCCGGGACACCGCAGCAACGGAAAGCCCGCACGCCTCGGCAATACTTCTGATCCTGACCGGCTTCGTCATGATGCTCCCAAAAAGAAACAAATTTTTGTTCACTATAGTTTTATGCGCTTTTCACCGCAATGACCGATTTCCAGTCCCCACGTCAACGCGCTGCTACGTATGGATAATGCCGCTATCTGCATGAAACATATTGCTCATATCGCGGCTAAACATGATCGTATTCACGCTTCGCCAACCGCTCCCTTTCCCTGAGGATAGGTTAATTTTTAAAGTAACAATATCTTGTTTACTAAAAATGAGGTTTTATATGTTACTGGCAAAGGGTGTTAAACAAGAGAACTACCTGCTCTCCAGCATCTGGTTTCTCTTTTTCTTCATCTGCTGGGGCGCCTGTTTCCCCTGGCTTTCGCTGTGGCTCACGGAAAAAATCGGCATCGACTCCACGGAAGTCGGCATGGTGTATACCTGCATCGCCATCGTGGCCGTAGTCTTCCAGCCGGTTTTCGGCATACTGGCCGACAAGCTGAATTTCCGTAAGCATCTGATGTGGATGCTGGCCGGTCTGATGGTCGCCTTCGCGCCGTGGTGGATCTTCGTTTTCGCGCCGCTGCTGAAAATCAACATTATCGCCGGGGCACTGGCGGGCGGCGCGTTTATCGGCCTGGCGTTTGGCTGCGGCTGTGGAATTTGCGAAGCGTGGATCGATAAAGTCTCGCGCCTCGAAGGCTTCGAATTTGGCCGCGCCAGAATGTGGGGCGGCATCGGCGCGGCGGTCGGAACCTTTATCTCCGGCAAGCTGTTCGCCATCAATCCCGACTATATCTTTATCATGGCCAGTTGCGCTGGCCTGGTGCTGGCGGCGCTACTGTGCTTCTTCCGTCCGGGCCAACAGGGCGGCATGGACGCGCTGAATCCACAGCGGCTGAAGATCGACCGCGGCGACGTGTTCGCCCTGCTGAAAACCCGCCGCTTCTGGTTCCTGGTGCTCTATATGGTGGGCGTCGGCGCGGTGTATGAAACCTATGATCAGCAGTTTGCCGTTTACTACAGCAGCTTCTTCGAAACCCGTGAACGCGGCGCGGAAGTGTTTGGCTACCTCTACACGGTACAAATCTTCCTCGACGCGTTGACCATGTTCTTCGCCCCGGCGATTGTCAACCGCATCGGGCCGAAAAACGCCCTGCTCTACTGCGGCTTTATCATGGCGTTTCGCATCATCGGCAGCGCGATGGCCACTGGCCCGATCCTGATATCTACCATGAAGCTGCTGCACGGCTTTGAAAGTTCAATTCTGATTATCGCCACGCTGAAATACATCTCGGCCAACTTCGACTGGCGGCTCTCCGCCACCGTCTACCTGATTGGCTTCCAGTTCGCCAAACAGTTCAGCCAGATTTTTATGAGCACTGCCATCGGCAACATGTACGACGTGATGGGTTTTAAAGAGTCCTACACCATCCTTGGCGCCATCGCCCTGTGCTTCACCGCTATTTCCGTCTTTACGCTTTCAGGCAACCGGGTGCTGCAACCCGCGCCTGTGGCTTAACTCTGTCATTCAGGAGCCGCTATGTCAGCCTTATTTACCGTGATTGAAAACGGCATCACCATGGTCTTTGATTTACAAGACCGGGCGCGCCTGTTGCACTTTTCCGCCCTACCGTTCGATGCCAAAACCCTCGGCCACAACGCCGATGAACTGTCGCGTTTTAACCTGGTGGAGGTCAATATCTCCGGCCTTGATAAGCCGCTGGAGCGCCACGGCGCGGGCTTCACCGCCACCGCGCCGGGCTATACGCTTCGCTATCGCCAGCATCAAGATACCCGCAACGTCGATGGCCGCAAGCTGGTATTTACGCTATTCGACATGCATACCGCCGCCGAGGTAGAGGTACACTATCAGTTTTATACCCGCCTCTCACTGCTGCGCAGTTGGAGCGTCATCCGCAACCAGGGCAATGCGCCGTTTACCGTTGAGTACCTCTCCAGCTTTGTGATTAACGGCATTGAGAAAGAGAGCGCCAAAAACTGGGGCGACAACTTTAGCCTGCACATTCCCCACAACAGCTGGACCCGCGAGCTGCAGTGGCGGCAATATACCTTCGACGAACTGGGCTTTATGCCATGCATTCAGAAGGGACTACAGCGCTCATCCAAGCCATTGCACTACACCAACACCGGGGCATGGTCGAGCAAAGAATACCTGCCTATGGGCTACCTTGAAGATAAGCACACTGGCGCAGGTCTGTTCTGGCAGATTGAGCACAACGGCTCCTGGCACTGGGAAATTGGCGATCAGGCTAACCATCTGTACCTGCAAATCGGCGGGCCGAACGAGTTTTACCATCACTGGTTTAAGCACCTACGGCCAGGCGATGAGTTCAGCTCGGTGCCGGTGGCGGTAGGCGTGACACAATCGGGCTTTACCGACGCCATCGCAACCCTCACGCAGTACCGCCGCCGCACCCGTCGCATTAACGACGATAATCAGCGACTGGGCGTCATCTTTAACGATTATATGAACTGCCTGTTCGGCGACCCCACCACCGCGAAGCTGCTGCCGCTTATCGATGCCGCCGCCGAAGCGGGCGCGGAATACTTTTGCATCGACTGCGGCTGGTATGACAAAGGCGAATGGTGGAACGGCGTGGGTCAGTGGCTGCCGAGCGCCGAACGTTTCCCGGAAGGCATTCAGTACGTGATTGGCTACATCCGCGAGAAAGGATTGATCCCCGGCCTGTGGCTGGAGCTGGAAGTGATGGGCGTGAAGTCGCCAAAGCTGCCGGAAACCGACGACAGCTGGTTCTTTATGCGCCACGGCAAGAGGGTGTTTGACCGCAGCCGCTACCAGCTGGACTTCACCTGTCCGGCGGTACTGCGCCACGCCGACGAGGTTATTGACCGTCTGGTCACCGAATACGGCGTGGGCTACATCAAAATGGATTACAACATCGAACCGGGGATCGGTACCGAGCAATACGCCGACAGCGTCGGTGACGGCCTGCTTAAACACAACCGCGCGTATCTGGCGTGGCTGGACGCCGTCTTTGCCCGTTATCCGCAGCTGATTATTGAAAACTGCGGCAGCGGCGGCCTGCGCATGGACTACGCGCTACTGAGCCGCTGCTCGATTCAGTCCACCAGCGATCAGGAAGATTACCTTAAATACGCCACCATCGCCGCCAACGCTCCGACGGCGGTGACGCCGGAACAGGCGGCGATCTGGTCCTATCCGCTGCGCGACGATGACGAACAGGCGGTGATCTTCAACCAGGTCTCGGCCATGCTACTGCGTATTCATCAAAGCGGCCACCTGGCAGAACTGTCCGAACAGGGGTTCCATCAGGTGCAGGACGCAATTCGCTACTACAAAACCCTACGTCAACAGCTAAAAACAGCGCTGCCGTTCTGGCCGCTGGGGCTATCGAGCTTCACCGACGAGTGGGTGGCGCTGGGGATGCAGGCCGAGGATGGAAAAGTGTGGCTGGCAGTGTGGCGGCGCGAAGGTACGCAGGAAAGCTGCGCGCTGCCGCTGACCGGGTTACAGGGTAAAGTGGTTCAGGGTTATCCGTCTACCATGCAGCATACGACAACCTGGGACAATGACGTATTAACGGTCACGATGCCGCCACGTTCGGCGGCGATTTTTGAGATTATGCATTAACAGCCTGCCGGGTGGCGCTGCGCTTACCCGGCCTACCGTTGTATCATAGGCCCGATAAGCGTAGCGCCATCGGGCATTATTCCGTCGCCAGACTCGGCTGAACGTTGACGCGGCGATGATAGTTTTCATAAATCGCCATCGCCAGCAGCGAGAAGAAGATCGGCCCGCCAACCATCCACATTGCGCTACTCCAGTCCCCTGCTTCGATCACCGGCTGAATAATGGTGAAGATATTGGCGAAAGTCACCACCAGCACCACCACGCTGGTTGCCAGCAGCGTCGAGACTTTGGTTTTGAAAATCACGAATGGACGCTCAAGGCCCGCTTGCGCTTTAAAGAACGGGAAGGCCAGCGCGAGGAACAGGTACGGCAAGGTCATCGACACGTTCGCCATCAGCGTCAGTTTGTTGTAGAACGCTGATGCGGTATCGCCGCCAAACGACACCAGCAGGATAAACAGACTCACCAGCACGCACTGCATCCACATTGCCGTCGACGGCATGCCGTTTTCATTCAGTCGCGTCATGGAAGCCGGCCACAGCGCCTTCGGCGTGCCCTGAATAATCGCCTTCAGCGGTGAATAGCTGAGGGTAAAGAATGCGCCGGTATAGGCGAGGAACATCGACAGCCCGGTAATGCGTGCAAACCACACGCCGACGGTTGCCGCCGCTTCCGGCGACAGGTGCAGCGCGTTACCCAGCGTAGAACCGAGGCTGGTCATCAGCACGTAGGTAATATTGCCGAGGTTCACCGAACGGTCGCTGAGAATCTGCTGCCAGTTGGTGCTCACACCCCACAGGAAAATCGCCAGTGAATAACCGATAGAAATAACAATTGCAGCGAATACAATCCCTTTGGCGAAGTTCTTTTCCGGCTTATCGGTTTTATCCACCAGACCGCCCACCGCTTCAATACCGCCGTAGGCAAAGATGGCGAAGACCACAAACGATAATATCGCCAGGCCAGATTGGTAACCAGGGTTTGGTGAAGCGGTGAAATTAATCGGCTGGGCAAAGTGACCGCCGTTTAATAACAAAATCGCAATACTGACTAACAATAAAACTAAATTAAGACACATCACGGCGATACCGCCCACGGCGGTAATACGGGCGATTTTATTAATACCCTTCGCCGCCACGGTGGTGACCAGGACCATCCAGATGACGGCCAGCAGGCCCACGACCTGGGTCGATTGCAACCCCGCAACGCCCCAGTGCTGGGTCATGTCCGAACCAAACAGGAAGGTTGAAAACGGCACCCACACTTTCGCGGAAGTGCTGACCATCCAGATAACGTAAGAAGAGAACCACATAAAGGTGCCAATAAACGCATAGCGTGGGCCTACGCTGTTATTCATCCAGGAATAGATCCCGCCCTCTTCTTTGCGGTAGGCCGACCCCATCTCAGCCATCATTAAGGCAAATGGAATAAAAAATAATAATGCTGAAAATATATACCAGGTGATGGCGCTATATCCCATCAGGTAAAACGCGGATGGGCTATTGGCAAAACCAAAAACGGACGTAAATATCATTAGGATGAGACCGATCAGGCTCATCTTTTTTATTGATGGGGTCATTTGACCTTCCCTTAACTCTGGATCGTTTTTTTACACGTCGACAGGGCTACGCACTGCAAACTTGTCAGAGACAAGGCAGTGGGAAATCGACGCGAGAATGTGCTGGCCGGATGATAGCAAATAACCAGAACTTTCTTGTGACCATAAGAGGGATTTAGGGATGATATGACTGCAAAATGGCGCATAAAGCGCCATTTTATTTTGGAAAATAGGAAGTTATCGAACTTATGCCCGATCCACGCTAAACGCCAGCACCTCGGACAACGTCTCGACGCCCAGCGCCAACATGATCAGACGGTCAACGCCCAGCGCCACGCCGGAACAGTCCGGCAGACCGGCTGCCAATGCATCCAGCAGGTTTTGATCGATAGGCTGCTGTGGCAGGCCGCGCGCGGCGCGTTTGCGGTTATCCTGCTCGAAACGCTGCTGCTGTTCGCGAGCGTCGGTCAGCTCGTGGAAACCATTCGCCAGCTCCATCCCTTTAAAGTACACCTCGAAGCGCTCAGCAACGCGATGATCTTCAGCGCTAATCTGCGCCAGCGATGCCTGGCTTGCCGGGAAGTGATAAACGAACGTCGGGCGATCTTTGCCAATATGCGGCTCAACGCCGAAGGCAAACAGCAGTTGCAGTAAGGTATCGCGGTCTTCTTCGTTATCCGCCACGTTGCTCAGGTCGAGCTTCGCCGCCACTTCGCGCAGCAAGGTTTTATCCGCCGACAGCGGGTCAATTTCCAGATGGCGCTGGAACGCCTGCTGATAAGAGAGACTTTCCGCCGGTTGACACTCCAGCACCTGCTGCAGCAGATCGTCCACTTCGTTGATCAGGCGATACATATCGAAGTGCGGACGATACCACTCCAGCATGGTGAATTCCGGGTTATGGTGACGCCCCATCTCTTCGTTACGAAAACTTCTGCACAGCTGAAATACCGGGCCACATCCCGCTGCCAACAGGCGCTTCATGTGGTATTCCGGGCTGGTCATCAGATAAAGGTTTATCCCCTGGGAATGACCCGGACCGACGAAACGCGTCTCAAACGGGACCAGATGTACGTCAGTCACCGTCGCCTGGCTCATGCAGGGCGTCTCCACCTCCAGTACGCCGCGATCGGCAAAGAAGCGACGGATTTCCGCCATCAACGCCGCGCGTTTTAACAGGTTAGGAATGGATGCGCTCGGCTGCCAGGTTGCCGTCTCGCTCATGGTTTTTTCTCCGATTTCAGACAAGGGCACGAAGTCTACCCGCAAGCGGCACATGACACAAATATTGCTCAGTAATTTCTCATCGTGTGGAACAGAAGATTTCCTTAGGTAATTCCAGAACGTAATTCATCAGCTACAGTGATAAATAAAGCGCACATAACGACAAAAAAATCGAACACATCAAATTTCCCCATCAACCCGGCGGGTATACTGCTTTACCCATAAAGGAGCAGTGGAAACGTTTTTGCGCAGGCCACGTGATATCCCCCCACGTAGCGTGTTGTGAAATAACAATAATCTGGAGGAATGTCGTGCAAACCTTTCAAGCCGATCTTGCCATTATAGGCGCAGGCGGAGCGGGACTACGCGCTGCTATCGCAGCCGCTCAGGCCAACCCGAAAGCCAAAATTGCTTTGATCTCAAAAGTTTATCCTATGCGCAGCCACACCGTGGCCGCAGAAGGCGGTTCCGCCGCCGTTGCACAGGACCATGATAGCTTCGAGTACCATTTTCACGACACCGTCGCCGGCGGCGACTGGCTTTGCGAACAGGATGTCGTGGATTACTTCGTCCACCACTGCCCAACCGAAATGACCCAGCTAGAACAGTGGGGCTGTCCGTGGAGCCGCCGTCCTGATGGCAGCGTTAATGTTCGCCGCTTCGGCGGAATGAAGATTGAACGCACCTGGTTTGCCGCCGACAAGACCGGCTTCCATATGCTGCACACCCTGTTCCAGACCTCCTTGCAGTTCCCGCAAATCCAGCGTTTTGATGAACACTTCGTCCTCGACATTCTGGTCGACGACGGTCAGGCCCGTGGCCTGGTGGCGATGAATATGATGGAAGGCACGCTGGTGCAGATTCGCGCCAATGCGGTGGTCATGGCGACCGGCGGCGCGGGCCGCGTGTATCGTTATAACACCAACGGCGGCATCGTCACTGGCGACGGTATGGGCATGGCGTTAAGCCACGGCGTCCCGCTGCGCGACATGGAATTCGTTCAGTATCACCCAACGGGTCTGCCGGGTTCCGGCATTCTGATGACCGAAGGCTGCCGTGGTGAAGGCGGTATTCTGGTCAACAAAAACGGCTACCGCTACCTGCAGGACTACGGCATGGGCCCGGAAACCCCGCTCGGCGAGCCGAAGAACAAATATATGGAACTGGGTCCGCGCGACAAAGTCTCACAGGCCTTCTGGCACGAATGGCGCAAAGGCAACACCGTGCCGACGCCGCGCGGCGACGTGGTCTACCTCGATCTGCGCCACCTCGGCGAGAAAAAGCTGCTGGAGCGTCTGCCGTTTATCTGCGAGCTGGCGAAAGCCTACGTGGGCGTCGATCCGGTGAAAGATCCCATTCCTGTCCGTCCAACCGCGCACTACACCATGGGCGGCATCGAAACCGACCAGCAGTGTGAAACCCGCATTAAAGGGCTGTTTGCCGTCGGCGAATGTTCCTCCGTCGGCCTACATGGTGCTAACCGTCTCGGCTCCAACTCGCTGGCGGAACTGGTGGTCTTTGGCCGCATGGCCGGTGAGCAGGCGATGGCTCGCGCGGCCACAGCTGGTGAAGCCAACGGTAGCGCGCTGGACGCGCAGGTCAGCGACATTGAAAGCCGCCTGAAAGCGCTGGTGAACCAGGAAGGCAACGAAAACTGGTCGAAAATCCGTGATGAAATGGGCCTGTCGATGGAAGAAGGCTGCGGTATCTACCGTACGCCAGAGCTGATGCAGAAAACCATCGATAAGCTGGCCGAGCTACAGGAGCGTTTCAAACGCGTACGCATTACCGATACCTCCAGCGTGTTCAACACCGACCTGCTCTACACCATTGAACTGGGTCACGGTCTGAACGTCGCCGAATGTATGGCGCACTCGGCTATGGCGCGTAAAGAGTCCCGTGGCGCGCACCAGCGTCTGGACGAAGGCTGCACCGAACGTGATGACGTCAATTTCCTCAAGCATACCCTCGCCTTCCGCGACGCTGATGGCACCACCCGCCTCGACTACAGCGATGTGAAGATAACGACCTTGCCACCGGCAAAACGCGTGTACGGCGCGGAAGCCGAAGCGGCCGAGAAGAAGGAGACGGCGAATGGCTGAGATGCAAAAGTTAAAAGTTGAAATCGTGCGCTACAACCCGGAAGTGGACAGCGCGCCGCACAGCGCCTTCTATGAAGTGCCTTACGATGAGCAAACCTCGCTGCTTGACGCGCTGGGCTACATCAAAGATAACCTCGCGCCGGACCTGAGCTATCGCTGGTCATGCCGTATGGCGATCTGCGGCTCCTGCGGCATGATGGTCAACAAGGTGCCGAAACTCGCCTGTAAGACTTTCCTGCGTGAATATCCGAAAGGCATAAAGGTGGAAGCGCTGGCTAACTTCCCGATCGAGCGCGATCTGGTGGTCGATATGACCCACTTTATCGAGAGTCTGGAGGCCATCAAGCCGTATATTATTGGCAACCCGCGCACGCCGGAACAGGGGCCGAACACCCAGACCCCGGCGCAGATGGCGAAGTACCATCAGTTCTCCGGCTGCATCAACTGTGGTCTGTGCTATGCCGCTTGCCCGCAGTTTGGCCTGAACCCTGAGTTCATCGGCCCGGCAGCGATTACCCTGGCGCATCGCTACAACGAAGACAGCCGCGACCACGGTAAGAAAGAACGCATGGCGCAGTTGAACAGCCAGAATGGCGTATGGACCTGTACCTTTGTTGGCTACTGCTCTGAAGTGTGTCCGAAACACGTCGATCCGGCCGCCGCTATTCAGCAGGGGAAAGTGGAAAGCTCGAAAGACTTTCTTATTGCTACCCTGAAACCACGCTAAGGAGTGCATGATGACGACTAAACGCAAACCCTATGTACGGCCAATGCCGTCCACCTGGTGGAAAAAGCTGCCGTTTTATCGCTTCTATATGCTGCGTGAAGGCACGGCGGTGCCAACGGTGTGGTTCAGCATCGTACTGATCTACGGCCTGTTTGCACTGAAGCACGGCGCGGAAAGCTGGGCGGGCTACGTGGGCTTTCTGCAAAACCCAATCGTAGTGGTGCTAAACCTGATTACCCTGGCCGCCGCGCTGCTGCACACCAAAACCTGGTTTGAACTGGCGCCAAAAGCCGCCAATATCATCGTGAAAAGCGAGAAAATGGGGCCGGAGCCGATTATCAAAGGGCTTTGGGTGGTGACCGCCGTGGTCAGCGTGGTGATTCTGTTTATCGCCCTGTTCTGGTAAGGAGACTGGCATGATTAACCCTAATCCAAAACGTTCCGATGAGCCGGTTTTCTGGGGCCTGTTCGGCGCGGGCGGCATGTGGAGCGCAATCATCGCGCCGGTCATGGTGCTGCTGGTTGGCATCCTGCTGCCACTAATGGCTTCCGGCGATGCGTTCAGCTACGAGCGCGTACTGGGCTTCGCTCAGAGTCTGATTGGCCGCGCGTTTATCTTCCTGATGATCGTCCTGCCGCTGTGGTGCGGTTTACACCGTATTCACCATGCGATGCATGACCTGAAAATCCATGTGCCTAACGGCAAATGGGTATTCTACGGTCTGGCAGCCATTCTGACGGTGGTGACACTGGTCGGCGTGCTGTTTATCTAAAATCCTGGCGCTGCGCCAGGTCTGTAGGCCTGATAAGCGCAGCGCCATCAGGCAGCCTGGCGCAGATTGCCGGATGGCGGCTACGCCTTATCCGGCCTACGATGGCCGCCAGAACCTTAATGTGCGCTGATCTTTAAGCCAATAATCCCCACCACAATCAGCGCCAGGCTGGCGATACGCATCGGGCTGGCGGACTCACCCAGCAGCAGAATACCGGTAATCGCCGCGCCTACCGCGCCAATTCCCGTCCAGACCGCATAGGCGGTGCCCACCGGCAGGCTTTTCATCGCCCACGACAGCAGCGCCATACTGGCGACCATCGCCACGATGGTAATCGCGCTCGGCACCAGCCGGCTAAACCCATGGGTATATTTCAGGCCAACGGCCCAGACCACTTCAAGAAGACCAGCAATAAAGAGAATTAACCAGGACATAGTTGGCTCCATAACGATGGGGCCGTCCCCGGATGAGAGATACGCTTACGGGTCGTCCCGCAAGGTGTTAGAAAAAACACAGGCAGTATAGGACACGAAAAACAACGGTACAACACGCTGTTGTACCGTCACTATGGATTTATTGCTGCGCCTTGGTTGCTGCCCCAGAAATCGCGCTACCACCTTCTGAAATATCCTGGCCAATGCCTCGGGTCGTATTACAGGCGGTCAGAGCAGAGGAGAGAACCAGAACCGTAAAAAATGCTGCAATCGCTTTTTTCACCATAATGTCATCCTTAAAAGCCAGTTTTCGTTATCTTGCTTCATAAGCATAGACAACTTCACTCAGGATGTTGGATTTGAGCGATTTTTTTCAGACTAAGACGAAGCGGCAAAACGAAAGGGGGATGGCTGGCGCAGCAGGGCTGCTGCGCCGAACGGATCAAAGCATGAATTATTTCACGCGAGATACGTATTCGCCGGAGCGGGTATCAACTTTGATCACTTCGCCAATCTGGACGAACAGCGGAACTTTAACCACTGCGCCAGTGGACAGGGTCGCCGGCTTGCCGCCAGTACCTGCGGTGTCACCTTTCAGACCTGGATCGGTTTCCACGATTTCCAGTTCAACAAAGTTCGGTGGAGTGACGGCGATCGGCTGGCCGTTCCACAGGGTCACGATGCACTCGGCCTGATCCAGCAGCCACTTCGCGTTATCACCGATCGCTTTCGCATCAGCAGACAGCTGTTCGAAGGTTTCGTTGTTCATGAAGTGCCAGAACTCACCGTCGTTGTACAGGTAAGTCAGGTTCATATCTACAACGTCAGCGCCTTCAGCGGAATCGGTAGACTTGAAGGTTTTCTCAACGCGGGTACCGGTCAGCAGACGACGCAGCTTAACGCGTGCGAACGCCTGACCTTTACCTGGTTTAACGAATTCACTGGCTTCAACCGCGTACGGTTCGCCGTCCATCATGATTTTAAGACCAGCACGAAAATCGTTGCTATAGTAAGTCGCCATAAGGCCCTCTGAAATTGTTAAATGGTAGCTAAGCCACAAAATGGCGCATATTGTAACCCTAAATACCCCATCCAGAGAAGATTGGTTGATACAACTTGCCGATGTTCTCACCGATCCGGATGAACTATTCCGTCTTTTGAATATAGACGCCGATGAAAATTTGCTCGCAGGCCGTGAGGCTAAGCGTCTTTTTGCCCTGCGCGTGCCGCGTGCGTTCGTCGCGCGCATGGAGAAAGGAAACCCTGACGATCCTCTTTTACGTCAGGTACTTACGGCACAAGAGGAATTTGTGGCCGCGCCGGGATTCTCCACCGATCCGCTGGAAGAACAGCACAGCGTCGTACCCGGTTTACTGCACAAGTACCATAACCGCGCCCTGCTGTTGGTCAAAGGCGGCTGCGCGGTAAATTGTCGCTATTGTTTCCGTCGTCACTTCCCGTATGCCGAAAATCAGGGTAATAAACGCAACTGGCAGGCGGCGTTGGACTACGTGAGCGCGCATCCTGAGCTCGACGAAATCATCTTCTCCGGCGGCGACCCGCTGATGGCGAAAGATCGCGAGCTCGACTGGCTACTCACCCAACTGGAAGCCATTCCGCACATTAAGCGCCTGCGTATCCATAGCCGCTTGCCGATCGTTATTCCGGCGCGCATCACCGATACGCTGGTCGCACGTTTCGAACGTTCACCGTTACAGATTTTGCTGGTGAACCATATCAACCACGCCAACGAGATCGACGCTGAGTTCCGTACAGCCATGTCGCGCCTACGCCGTATCGGCGTGACGTTGCTCAATCAGAGCGTACTACTGCGCGGCGTGAACGATAATGCTCAAACGCTGGCAAACCTCAGTAACGCTCTGTTCGATGCCGGTGTAATGCCCTATTACCTGCACGTGTTGGATAAAGTCCAGGGTGCGGCGCATTTCCTCGTCAGCGACGACGAAGCGCGAGAGATTATGCGGGAACTGTTGACGCTGGTCTCAGGCTATATGGTGCCAAAGCTGGCGCGGGAAATTGGCGGCGAGCCAAGTAAAACGCCGCTGGATCTCCAGCTACGTCAGCGATAAACGAGATAAAGAGGCAGACTTCGGTCTGCCTTTTTTTTGGACATCACTAAGGCCTGTGTTATTTTAACGATTCAGACCGCATTAAAAATAAACCAAATCAATAAGTTAAATAACTACATTTAACTAAAAAATGGTTAAGGAGAACCGTTTGTCTATTTCCATCAAAGGTATTAACGCAGGCGTCATTCGTCAGGAAAATAATTTCATTGCACTGGCCCTGAAAGTGAAAGAGCCGCGTAACAAAGAGTCTCTTTTCTTCCTGCCCGCTATCGTCCTGAAAGACCTGTTTATCGCCCTCGAATACCGCCTCGCACAGATCCCTCTGCTCAACGCTGACGAGCGCAGCCGCTACGAAAAGGCGCGCGATAAAGCCGTCCAGAAAATGCACCAGAATATCCCGGCGCTTCAGCGTGAGGTGCTGGAGCATGCCGACGTGAATCTGCGCGTCGACGCCCTCTCACTCACGCATGATGACCATGAAACCCAGGTGTTCACCCTGACGTTGCATTCAGGCAAAAAGGTCGAGCTGGTCGTTGATCTGCTGCAAATCGAACTGATGGTGACCGTGATGGTCCATGCCATCAATAACGCGGGAATGAACGAGCTGTCGCTGCGTATCTCTTCGATGTTAGATTTCCTGCCGCTATACGACGTGGACTGCAAGGCAGGCGGTAACCTGGAATATGACTCTTACGACCATCCGGCCTGGAAACGCAATCTGTTCGTTCACCATCTGGCGGTTGTCTATCGTTATACCGATACCGAAGGGAAAACGCAGTTTAGCGGGACGGTGATTAAAACGCGCAGCAGGCCGGGCACTAAAGACGTCGAAGCCGTCACCCGTCGACTGTTGGATTACAGCCCAAGGCTGAAGAAAATAGCGGGCTTACCGTGCCAGGTTTTTGTCAGAGCGCTCTCTTCTGACAAACGTAAAACCTTCACGGCGGATGCCTGTATGCAGGCGCTGTATCAGCTACAGCAAAGCGCAGAAAAAAACGCAGAAAAAGCCTGATGCACTACGCCCCCGAAAGAGTGACGGGGGCGCTACGCGCGAATCAGTTCGGGCACTTATAGACCTGACCGTTCATTTCGCTGTCGGTCGGCACGAAGCTTGAGAGCATGCCTTGCGTCGGGCTGCTGACACCGTAAATCACGTTGCCGCCCATTTCGGCCGCATGGTTACGCAGCGCGTTTGCCGCACCGCGCATTGAGCCGCCTTCTGCGCCCTGCTGGCCGGAAAGCCAGTTACTCTGCGCACCGTTAGCAGTACCCAGAAGCTGGCATTCTGCGCCCGGCTTATCTTCGACAAAGCGCACGTTCTGACCGGCTGAGCTCAGCTCGGTGGTAGAGCTACAGCCCGCTAACAGCAATGCCGCGCCGACAATCCCTGCTAAAAATTTTACCTGCATGTTATTCCCCACAATCAATGAGCTGGACGCATGTCGTCCGCGTGTAAACCTTATACCTAAAAGATGACCAAAAGAAAAACCCCCGAGCATTTCTGCCCGGGGGTTTCTTGTTTCTATGGGGTATAGCGCACGATTACATCATGCCGCCCATACCGCCCATGCCGCCCATACCACCAGCAGCACCTAAATCAGGCGCGTCGCCTTTCGGCAGGTCGGTCACCATGCACTCGGTGGTGATCATCAGACCGGCAACGGAAGCCGCGTACTGCAGAGCAGAACGGGTGACTTTAGTTGGGTCGAGGATACCGAAGTCGATCATGTTGCCGTATTCTTCAGTCGCTGCGTTGTAACCGTAGTTACCTTCGCCCGCTTTCACGTTGTTCGCCACAACAGACGGCTCTTCACCGGCGTTAGACACGATCTGACGCAGCGGTGCTTCCATTGCGCGCAGCGCAACTTTGATACCGACGTTCTGATCTTCGTTCTGAGCAGTCAGGCCAGCCAGTTTAGCCGCGACGCGAACCAGCGCGACACCACCACCAGCAACCACGCCTTCTTCTACCGCAGCACGGGTCGCGTGCAGGGCATCGTCAACGCGTGCTTTTTTCTCTTTCATTTCAACTTCGGTGGCTGCACCGACTTTGATTACCGCAACGCCGCCAGCCAGTTTCGCTACGCGTTCCTGCAGTTTTTCACGGTCGTAGTCAGAAGTTGCTTCTTCGATCTGTTTGCGGATCTGAGCAACGCGGCCCTGGATCGCAGCTTCTTCACCCACGCCATCGATGATGGTAGTGGTGTCTTTGTTGATCACAACGCGTTTAGCCTGACCCAGGTCTTCCAGGGTTGCTTTTTCCAGCTCCATACCGATCTCTTCAGAGATAACGGTACCGCCGGTCAGGGTTGCGATATCCTGCAGCATAGCTTTACGACGGTCGCCGAAGCCCGGTGCTTTAACAGCAGCGACTTTCACGATACCGCGCATGGTGTTGACCACCAGAGTCGCCAGCGCTTCGCCTTCAACGTCTTCAGCGATGATAACCAGCGGTTTGCCTGCTTTCGCAACGGCTTCCAGAACCGGCAGCATTTCGCGGATGTTGGAGACTTTTTTGTCGGCCAGCAGGATGAACGGGCTTTCCAGTTCAACAGCACCGGTTTCCGGTTTGTTGATGAAGTACGGGGACAGGTAGCCGCGGTCGAACTGCATACCTTCTACTACGTCCAGTTCGTCTTCCAGGCCGGTACCGTCTTCAACGGTGATCACGCCTTCTTTACCGACTTTGTCCATCGCTTCAGCGATCAGTTTACCTACAGTTTCGTCGGAGTTAGCGGAGATAGTACCTACCTGAGCAATAGCTTTAGAGTCAGAGCACGGTACGGACAGCGCTTTCAGCTCTTCAACAGCGGAAGCGACAGCTTTGTCGATACCACGTTTCAGATCCATCGGGTTCATGCCCGCAGCAACAGCTTTCAGACCTTCGGTGATGATAGCCTGAGCCAGTACGGTTGCGGTGGTGGTACCGTCGCCTGCAGCGTCGTTCGCTTTAGAGGCCACTTCTTTCACCATCTGCGCACCCATGTTTTCGAACTTGTCTTCCAGCTCGATTTCACGTGCTACAGATACGCCATCTTTAGTGATGGTCGGTGCGCCGAAGGATTTGTCCAGCACTACGTTACGGCCTTTCGGGCCCAGGGTCACTTTTACTGCGTCTGCCAGTACGTTAACGCCGCGCAGCATTTTCACACGAGCGTCGTTACCAAATTTTACGTCTTTAGCTGCCATTTCTTCTATTCCTCAAATTCGTTCGCGCGTAGCTCTTACGCTTCAACAATTGCCAGGATGTCGCTTTCAGACATGATCAACACTTCTTCATTGTCGATCTTCTCAGATTTCACGCCGTAGCCATCGTTGAAAATCACGATGTCACCAACTTTAACGTCCAGCGGCTGCACGGTTCCGTTTTCCAGGATGCGGCCCTTACCGACAGCGATGATTTCGCCACGAGTTGATTTTGCTGCCGCAGAACCGGTCAGAACGATGCCGCCAGCAGATTTGGTTTCAACTTCTTTGCGTTTGACGATCACACGATCATGTAACGGACGAATACTCATTGATAGCTCTCCTTTGAGAAAGTCATTATCAGTTATGGGTGACGCCGGGCCGTACACGGTTTTCCGGCTAGTGCCAGAGAGATGGGGGTGGTTATTTTGGCCTTCAAGGGGTCACCCTAAAAAAAATTTCGTACCCGATACGAATCACGATAAATCGCTGAAATATCGGCTTAGAACAGCATAATGCCGCTGGGCCATAAGAAGAGGTGATGTGTTAAAATTTTGCCCTTTGCCAGGGTAGGGAAACAAGTCATGTCAGGTCTGAAACAGGAGCTGGGGTTCGCTCAGGGAGTGGGTTTGTTATCGACGTCGCTGCTGGGCACCGGCGTGTTTGCCGTTCCGGCGCTGGGCGCCATCGTCGCCGGGGAGACCAGCCTGTGGGCCTGGCCGGCGCTGATCGTGCTGGTTTTCCCGGTGGCGATCGTCTTCGCGCTGCTTGGCCGGCACTTCCCCAGCGCGGGCGGCGTCGCGCACTTTGTGGAGATGGCCTTTGGTCCGCGCCTGGCACGCGTTACCGGCTGGTTGTTCCTGTCGGTGATCCCCGTCGGCCTGCCCGCCGCGCTGCACATCGCCTCGGGCTTTACTCAAGCGCTATTCGACTGGCACGGCTGGCAGTTGCTGATGGCCGAAATGGCTACGCTCGGCCTGATCTGGTGGCTGGGCCTGCGCGGCGCCAGCTCCAGCGCTAACCTGCAAACGCTGGTTGCGATATTAATTGTCGCCCTGCTGGCCGCAATCTGGGTCTATGGCGATATCTCATTGAAAGCCATCCCTTTCCCGGCGCTTCCGGATGTCGAAATATCGCCGCTATTCGCCGCGCTGTCGGTCATGTTCTGGTGCTTTGTCGGCCTGGAGGCGTTTGCCCATATGGCATCGGAGTTCCGCCATCCGGAGCGTGACTTCCCGCGCGCGCTGATCGTCGGCCTGCTGCTAGCGGGTATTGTCTACTGGGCCTGTACAGTGCTGGTACTGCACTTCCATGCCTACGGGGCCGCCAACACCGCCGCAGCATCATTGCCAACCATCGTGGTACAGCTGTTCGGCGTGCAGGCGTTGTGGGTGGCAAGCGTGGTCGGGTTCCTCGCCTGCTTCGCCAGCCTCAACATCTATATCCAAAGCTTTGCCCGGCTGGTGTGGTCGCAGGCACAGCATAAGCCAGAGAGCTACCTGGCTCGCCTCTCCCCCGGGCTGGTGCCGCGCAACGCGCTGAGCGTGGTGATTGGCAGCTGCATGGTGAGCACACTTGCCAGCTACTGGCTTAACATCAATCTTGATGCGCTCATCATTTACGCCAACGGCATTTTTATTATGATTTATCTGCTGTGCATGTTGGCCGGCTGCAAGCTGCTGATGGGGCGTTACCGGGTATTGTCGGTGATTGGCGTGGCGCTGTGCCTGCTGCTGCTGGCGATGGTGGGATGGAAGAGCCTGTACGCGGTGATTATGCTGGCTGCACTGTGGGTGCTGCTGCCGAAAAGAAGCGCGTAGCCATATTGATTGCCGGATGGCGGCGTTGCCTTATCCGGCCTACGCGCCATTTGTCAGCCTGATAAGCACAGCGCCATCAGGCAATAAAAAAAGCCGGAGCGCGTCACGCGAGCCGGCTTTTTATCATCACCCTCAGTTACGGGCGGTTATCGTCTTTGTGGTCCAGTTGGTCAGGACGTTCGTCTTTACGCTGATACTCCCCGTCAAAGGTTTGCCCGCCGTTGGTCCCACCGGCAAAACCGCCACCCGGCATGCGCCCAAAATGCAGGTGCGGCATCAGCTTCACGGTCAGGTGCTTCTGCACCGGCGGCAACAACAGTACCAGCCCCAGGAAGTCGGTAAAGAAGCCCGGCAGAAGCAGCAGAAGGCCCGCGAGGATCAGCGATACGCTTTTGATCATCTCCGCCGCAGGGCTCTCGCCCGCCTGCATTTTTTCCTGCATCAGCATCAGGTTTTTGAAGCCCTGGTTACGGACCAGCGACATGCCGATCACCGAGGTAAAAATAACCAGAATCAACGTCATCAGGACGCCAAACACATGGGCGACCTGGATAAAAATAGATATCTCAATGTAAACATAGAGAAATATGGCAATTAACGGTATCCAGCGCACTGGCATCTCCTGTGAGGTCAACAACGCGTATCACGCGCCTGCAGCGAGTCATCATTCTCTGCATTAAACTAAAGTGGTGGTCAATTGCCGTTTTTCAATCAGAGACGATTGATATTTTTGTCAACAATCGTCAAGCGGTGATTCATTTCACAAATCAATAATTCTTATCTGTTCCGCCTGATAATAAGTGATCCAGATTACTGCAATCCGCTATCATCAGCATATGATCATGGACACCGGGCCGTTTAAGGAAATAATCTGCGGTCAGAAAAACGCATGACCACAAAAATCCTGCGTATTTGGTGAAATCATTGGCAGCTCGCAAAAGAAGGTTCACATGCTAAACAACATTCGTATCGAAGAAGATCTGTTAGGTACCAGGGAAGTTCCTGCTGACGCTTACTACGGCGTTCATACTCTGAGAGCGATTGAAAACTTTTACATCAGTAACAGTAAAATCAGCGACATCCCGGAGTTCGTGCGCGGGATGGTCATGGTGAAGAAAGCGGCGGCCCTGGCGAACAAAGAGCTACAAACCATTCCTAAGGGCGTGGCGAATGCCATCATTGCGGCCTGTGATGAAGTGCTGAACAACGGCAAATGCATGGATCAGTTCCCGGTAGACGTCTATCAGGGCGGCGCGGGCACCTCCGTCAACATGAACACCAACGAGGTACTGGCAAACATCGGCCTGGAGCTGATGGGCCACCAGAAAGGTGAATACCAGTACCTGAACCCGAACGACCACGTCAATAAATGCCAGTCCACTAACGATGCCTATCCGACCGGTTTCCGCATCGCGGTGTATGCCTCAATCGTGAAGCTGGTTGATGCTATTCATCAGTTAGGTGAAGGCTTCCAGCGTAAAGCCGTTGAGTTCCAGGACGTGCTGAAAATGGGCCGTACCCAGCTGCAGGACGCGGTACCAATGACCCTGGGCCAGGAATTCCACGCTTTCAGCGTGCTGCTGAACGAAGAAACCAAAAACCTGCTGCGCACCGCAGAGCTGCTGCTGGAAGTGAACCTCGGCGCCACCGCCATCGGTACCCGTCTGAATACCCCGGATGGCTACCAGCAGTTAGCGGTACAGAAACTGGCGGAAGTCAGCAATCTGGCGGTCGTTCCGGCAGAAGATCTGATTGAAGCGACCTCCGACTGCGGCGCATACGTCATGGTCCACAGCTCACTGAAACGCCTGGCGGTGAAAATGTCGAAGATCTGCAACGACCTTCGCCTGCTCTCCTCCGGCCCGCGCGCTGGCCTGAATGAAATCAACCTGCCGGAGCTGCAGGCCGGTTCTTCCATCATGCCAGCCAAAGTGAACCCGGTGGTGCCAGAAGTGGTGAACCAGGTGTGCTTCAAGGTGATCGGCAACGACACCACCGTCACCATGGCCTCCGAAGCCGGTCAGCTGCAGCTGAACGTGATGGAGCCGGTGATTGGCCAGGCGCTGTTTGAGTCTATCCACATCCTGACTAACGCCTGCTACAACCTGCTGGAAAAATGCGTCGACGGCATCACCGCGAATAAAGCAGTGTGCGAAAGCTACGTCTACAACTCTATCGGTATTGTCACCTACCTGAACCCGTTCATCGGCCACCACAACGGCGACATCGTCGGGAAAATCTGTGCCGAAACCGGTAAGAGCGTGCGTGAAGTGGTACTGGAGCGCGGCCTGCTGACGGAAGCGGAGCTGGACGATATCTTCTCGCCGCAGAACCTGATGCACCCGGCCTACAAAGCGAAGCGTTATACCGATGAAAGCGAACAATAGTCTTTCTCTCTAATAAACTGAGGCATGTCATGATGACATGCCTTTTTTGTTTCTATAATTCACGAAAACACAACAATTACATATCAACTTGTTAAACAAGGAAGGCTAATATGTTTGGAGCAGAACTGGTCATTGTGCTTCTTGCCATCTACTTAGGGGCAAGACTCGGGGGGATAGGCATCGGCTTTGCCGGCGGCTTCGGCGTGCTGGTGCTGACGCTGATTTTTCAAATAAAACCCGGCGCCATACCGTTTGACGTCATTGAAATCATTATGGCGGTTATCGCCGCGATTGCCGCCATGCAAATCGCCGGCGGGATGGATTATCTGGTCAGCCTCGCCGAACGACTGCTGCGGCGACACCCCAAATACATCACCTTCCTCGCCCCACTGGTCACCTGGTTTATGACCATCCTCGCGGGGACCGGGCACACGGCATTCTCCACGCTGCCGGTGATTACCGAAGTAGCGAAAGAACAGGGTATCCGCCCTTCCCGCCCGCTCTCTATCGCCGTGGTGGCCTCACAGATTGCGATTACCGCCTCGCCGATTTCGGCGGCGGTGGTGTTCTTCGCCGGTATCCTCGAGCCGATGGGCGTGAGCTATCTGACGCTGCTCGCTATCTGTATTCCGGTGACGCTGATAGCCGTCCTGTTGACTTCCATCGTCTGTAACTTCCTTGGCTGTGAGCTGAAGGATGACCCGGTGTACCAGGAACGACTGGCCAAAGGGGAAGTTCGCCTGCGCGGCAGCAAGGTCTTTGAGCTGAAGCCGCACGCTAAGCGCTCGGTGCTGCTGTTCCTGGTCGGTATTGTCGCGGTGATGTTCTACGCCACCGCCATCAGCGACACCGTCGGGCTGATTCAGAACCCGGTACTGCCGCGCAACGAAGCGATCGTGGTGTTTATGCTGACCATCGCGACGCTTATCTGCATCACCTGTAAAGTCGATACCGGCGAGATCCTCAATGCCAGCACCTTTAAGTCCGGCATGAGCGCCTGCGTCTGCGTACTGGGCGTCGCGTGGCTGGGTGATACCTTCGTGAAAGCGCACATCGCCGACATTCAGGCGGTGGCGGGCGATCTGCTGCAGAACTATCCGTGGCTGCTGGCAGTGGTGCTGTTCTTTGCCGCTACCCTGCTTTACTCCCAGGCGGCGACCACGAAAGCGTTGATGCCTGCGGCGCTCATGCTTGGCGTCACCCCGCTGACGGCAATTGCGTCTTTCGCCGCCGTCTCCGCGCTGTTCGTGTTACCTACCTACCCAACGCTGCTGGCGGCGGTAGAAATGGACGACACCGGCTCCACCCGTATCGGCAAATACGTGTTTAACCACGCGTTTCTGATCCCGGGCGTGATTGCCATTGCCCTCTGCGTTATCCTCGGCTTCATCTTTGGCGGGCTGATGCTCTAACCCTGTGACGCCGTGTAAAAATCGTTAAGCTCGGGCCGCTCTGCGGCCCGATTCACTCAACCCTCTCCAGGTGCCGTGCTATAGTGCCTCTTTTCATCAATAACGAGGTTTACAATGAGCACTCCCGACGCTGTAGTGGTCCTCTGTACTGCTCCGGATGAAGCCACCGCCCAGGATCTGGCGGCAAAAGTACTGGCGGAAAAATTAGCGGCCTGCGCCACCCTGCTACCCGGCGCGACCTCGCTATACTATTGGGAGGGGAAGCTCGAGCAGGAGTATGAAGTGCAAATGCTGCTAAAAACCGACCTTGCCCACCAGCAGGCGTTGCTGGACTGCCTGAAGGCGCATCACCCGTACCAAACGCCAGAACTGTTAGTGTTACCCGTTACTCACGCAGATGTTGATTATCTCTCATGGCTCAACGCATCCTTACGCTGATCCTGCTGCTGTGCAGCACCTCAGCTTTCGCCGCCGGGTTGTTTGACGGACCCGGCCGCAGCAATTTTATTCCTGCTGACCAGGCATTTGCCTTTGATTTTCAGCAGAGCCAGCATGACGTAAATCTGAGCTGGCAGGTGAAAGAGGGCTACTATCTCTATCGCCAGCAGATCAAAATTAACCCGGCCAACGCCAGCATTGCCCCGCTACAGCTCCCCAAAGGCGAACCGCATAACGACGAGTTCTACGGCAAAAGCGAAATCTATCGCCAGCACCTGGTCGTGCCGGTGACGCTGACACAGGCCAGCCACGGGGCGACGCTGACGGTGACCTATCAGGGCTGTGCGGACGCGGGTTTCTGCTACCCGCCGGAAACCCGCACCGTGCCGCTGAACGCGGTCTCTGCCCTTCCCCCTCTCCCCTCCGGGGTGAGGGGCGAAACCAGCGCGGACTTACCGTTCTCTGCCCTCTGGGCGCTCTTAATCGGTATCGGCATCGCCTTCACCCCCTGCGTGCTGCCGATGTACCCGCTGATCTCCGGTATTGTCCTTGGCGGTAAGCAGCGCCTCTCTACCGCCCGCGCGCTGCTGCTCGCCTTTATCTACGTGCAGGGCATGGCGCTGACCTACACCGCCCTCGGCCTGGTGGTCGCTGCCGCCGGGATGCAGTTTCAGGCCGCGCTGCAGCACCCGTATGTGCTGATCGGCCTGTCGGCGGTGTTTGTCCTGCTGGCGCTATCAATGTTTGGCGCCTTCTCGCTCCAGCTACCGTCATCGCTGCAAACCCGCCTGACCCTGATGAGCAATCGCCAGCAAGGGGGTTCCCTCGGCGGCGTGTTCGCGATGGGGGCGATTGCCGGGCTGATCTGTTCGCCGTGCACCACCGCGCCGCTGAGCGCTATTCTGCTGTACATCGCCCAGAGCGGTAATCTGTGGCTCGGCGGCGGTACGCTGTACCTCTACGCGCTGGGCATGGGGCTACCGCTGATTCTGGTCACCGTGTTCGGCAACCGTCTGCTGCCAAAAAGCGGGCCGTGGATGGCGCACGTCAAAACTGCCTTTGGTTTTGTCATCCTCGCGCTGCCGGTGTTCCTGCTGGAACGCATTATCGGCGACATCTGGGGGCTGCGGCTGTGGTCGATGCTCGGCGTGGCGTTCTTCGGCTGGGCATTTATCACCAGCCTCGGGCTGAACAAACCGTGGCAGCGCATCGGGCAAATTGTTCTGCTGGCCGCGGCGCTGGTGAGCGTGCGTCCGCTTCAGGATTGGGTCTTTGGTCAGGCGGTCACGCAGAGTCAGGCACACCTGAACTTTACCCGCATCAGCAACGTCGAGTCGCTGAACGCCGCGCTGGCTAACGCCCGCGGTAAACCGGTGATGCTCGATCTCTACGCCGACTGGTGCGTCGCCTGCAAAGAGTTTGAGAAGTACACCTTCAGCGACCCGCAGGTGCAGCAGGCGCTGCAAAATACGGTACTGTTACAGGCCGATGTGACGGCTAACAGCGCACAGGACGTGGCGCTGCTAAAACATTTACAGGTACTGGGCTTGCCGACCATCCTCTTCTTTGATGAAGACGGCAACGAGCAGCCCGCCCTACGGGTGACCGGCTTTATGGACGCCGCCGCGTTCCGCGCGCATTTGCGCGATCGCCAACCGTAGACAACACTTTGAGACGGATAGCCGTCGGGAACGGAGGAGAATACCGTGCAACGCGAAGATGTATTAGGAGAAGCCCTGCAGCTCCTTGAGCAAGAAGGGATTGCAAGCACCACGCTGGAGATGGTGGCCGAGCGCGTGGACCGTCCACTCGATGAACTGCGACGCTTCTGGCCGGACAGCGAAGCGCTGCTGTATGACGCGCTGCGCTATTTAAGCCAACAGGTAGAGACCTGGCGTCGCCAGCTGATGCTCAACGAAGAGATGACCGCCGAAGAGAAACTGCTGGCTCGCTATCCGGCGTTGACCAACTGCGTGACCAAAAACCGCTACCCCGGCTGCCTGTTTATCGCCGCCTGCACCTTCTACCCGGACGCCGAACACCCGATTCATCAGCTCGCCAACCAGCAGAAGCAGGCCGCATTCCACTTCACTCATGAGCTGCTGACCCAGCTGGAAGTGGACGACCCCACGATGGTGGCGAAACAGATGGAGCTGGTGCTGGAAGGCTGCCTCAGCCGCATGCTGGTCAATCGCAGCCAGGTTGATGTGGACACCGCCTATCGTCTTGCCGAAGACATTCTGCGTTTCGCCCAGTGCCGGCAAAACGGCGCGCTGACCTAGGCCAGCATGCCTGGCCACGCGGATGACTGACCGCTTGCTGCTCGATTTGCGCCATCGCGCAGCGTGAACGCGCAGATTGCCGCAATAGTAAGCAGTTGAACCGTTTTTCGCTGATTTTGGTTGACGCGAGAGAGCGACTACGGTTTAATGCGCTCCGTTGCCCGGATAGCTCAGTCGGTAGAGCAGGGGATTGAAAATCCCCGTGTCGGTGGTTCGATTCCGCCTCCGGGCACCACTATTCGAAGCACGCTGGTCAGAGGTGAGAAAACTGACGGGCGTTTAACGGGAGTGGTACTTGTTGATGTTGATCCTCACATCAGCATACATCAAGAAGTTACCCTCTCGATTAGGGAGCCTGCTGACACAGGCTCCCTTTTCTCGATCACTGTGAATAATTACAATGACGTGACTGAATGTCAACCATTGTAAAACATCTCTTCAGCCTTATCGGTGTAAAGTGCCATTTCCTTTTCCAGCGCCTGGCTCACAATATCCATACTGATATCAACATATTCCATTGTTGTACTCACGTTGCGGTGCCCCAGCAATCCCTTAACCAGCTGCAGGTTTCGTTCAGGCGAGCTCATCAGTGTCGTGGCAAGGGTGTGCCTGAACCGGTGGGGAGAAACATCAAATCCGCACTCTTTTGACAGTCTACGAAAAAAAGAGCGTAACGGTTGCAGCGATGGTTTTTCCGAAAGAGACGCCCTTTCTGCAGGCGAAGAGACAAACCGCTCATAGTGAAAAAGCGCATCATTATTGCCGGCACCGCAGTCCCTTGCACGCTGAAGCAATGCTTCCAGTCTCGGTCGTAAATGACTGACAACGGGAACCCGCCATTCCCGGTACGTTTTACTGCCTTCCGCTCTTAATTCAATCCACCCATCGTCAAGAGACACATCTTTTAGACGTATATGGAGCAGTTGATTTTGCCGCATACCAGTGTAACGCAAGGTGTCCAGGACAGTCAGCCAGTACCATACTGGCCTCAGAGCGCATTTAGATTCGGTTCTGGGCTCAGAAGCAAATTGCTGCATAGTTAGCCAGATTTTTGTCATCTGGTTTTTTGTTAGCGTTTTTTTACGCTTCTTGTCCTGTTTGACCGATACGCCATTGAAGGGATTTTTACTTAAGTTCGTCAGTTGAGAAGTGATGGCAAAATTATACAGGGCACGCATATGGCTGACCTTATTGTTCCAGGTATGTGCAGAAAGGCACTGCTTCTTGAGCACATGCCTTCGCCACTCAAGCACATCGCGACTGGTTATGCCGTAAGGCGGACAGGCTTCCCCGATATGCTTCCTGAAACCACGAACAACCTTCTTATAACTCCACTCGGTATCTTCGCGCAGCGATTTACAGAAAAAGTACTCATCCATAAGTTCCTGCCAGAGCCAGTCAGCACTATTTTCGTTCATTTTTTCCATTCCTCTCTTAGTAACAGTAACGCACCAGATGTCAGACCGACGTTGTGGTCAGGGGAACAAAATGAACTGACTGTCCTGAGGGATGGTCTTTCTGTATACCCGCCTGCTTTTCACCAGGTAGCCTTTTACCCGTTTGAACCTCCCGGACTTGTCGGGTGTATCGTAAAGCTGAGCAAAATAAAATCTCCTGTTATCACGACGCTTATGCAGGTTAAGTCGCTCAAAAGAAGCCTGAATGCTTTCCCGTTGAATAGTCGAACCAGTGGCCTTAAGGTAGTCGAAAAAGATACCGGGGACGGGTAAAAAGACATAGCCGGCAATAACATGGATTTTGTCTGCTTTACCATTAAAACTAATATCTCCCCGATTGAGTCCCTCCCGGAGCCAGTCAAAAAACTGTTCTCCTTCCGCTACGTCAGTACCGGAGACTGCTACGGGTACGGAATCTGATCTTTCATCACATTTGTTAACAATTGCAACCTGAGAATAGTCCGAGTTTCCTTTTGCAGACGGTTCCTTTTCATTTGCGGGGTCTTCTATCTTTTCAAGGGGTTCTGACGATTGCTGTTCCTCTGCAATCACAACGGACACGCCTGCCTGTACCTCACCTTCATTTTCTGAAGCTTTAGCATCTCCTGACATGTCGAAAAGAGAAAGGAGAGCATCAGCATCATCTTCAGAGGGCAGAGAGTCAGAGCCAGTACTTTTTTCGATTTCGCTTAAAACACTTTCTGCTTCGTTTTCTTCACGGCTTTTAACTGGTGAATCACTAAGCTGAGTGGGGTTATCAATACCTGTGGCAAGTGTAAAGATCTCAGGGGAAGATGGATCAGTTGCCCCGCTCAGAGCTGTTTGTTCAGATAACATATCTGTAGGTAAAACCGTAGCGCCCCCCTCATTTGAAAGGGCTGTATTTACTGGAATTTCACCTGCATAAGAACCTAAAATTTCCGCAGGTTTCCTCTCCATCAGAGGAGACTCTGTTTTCTCAGCTGCTTGTTTCATCAGGCTTCGGATCAACGGCATTGCCGGATGCTGGTTCCATAAGGCCCCGGCAAGATTGCCCAGAGCTTCGGGATTTTCTGCCAGCCAGCCTGTCGCTTCCGCTGGCATAAGTTGTCCGGCTGCCAGCGCTGCAAAAGCTGAGGAGTTGTCAGCTTCCCGGAAGCGAAATCGATAAGGCGAGTCCGGAACGGTTATTCCCGGAAGCCAGCTTTTACCATCAAGCAGCTCCCCCTCCAGAGACGCCAGGAGCGGCAAATGCCAGAACAGTGCAGACCAGAAAATGACCGTATTCCACATCACGTTTTGCTCTGCCTGCTCTTCTGGCGCAGCTCCGGGTGGAAACATGTATCCTTTGGCCAGTCTGACCGCACAGGTTGTGAACTGCAGCGTAAGGTCCCCGAAGCCGTCTGACTGCGACCACCTTCCCTGCTGTGTTGCCGGCACATTCTGTACCCTGGCCAGTAAGCCATGCAGTGGCGTTATATAAAACCGGTGATAAACATCCGCCGGAAGTGAGCTGTTTTCCCATATTTGTTGCAGGCAGGTTTTTCTCAACGGGCTACAGCACAGCGTATCGACCGTACGCGGAGCGTGGTAGCCGGCAGGTGTGAAAGCGGATACATGACGTGCTGGTTCCGGTTCACCTTTTGAAAACAGAAACCTCAGAGTCCTGATTCTGTCGCGCATGATTTTCTCCTGGTATAGGGCTGCCCAGTGTTGTGACACTCCCCGCGCTTCACCATAAAAAACCAGTTACTCATTCTCAGAAGTTTTTCCCGTTTCTTCGTGGCTGTCGGCACTCTCTCCATTTCCGGACGGTACGGTTTCGTACGTCGTCTCGCGGTTTTTCCCGCCTTCATCGCTCAGCCAGCGCATCAACTCGTTAAGCACGAGCGTTCTTCTGGCCCGGGTGACAGCCACGTACAGCAGGTTGGTCTCATCCTGCCGCTCATCCTGCGAAAGAAGCGGGTCGGTAATGTCGGTAAAATCCTCACTCAGCATCACCACCGGCCATTCGAGCCCCTTGCTGCGGTGTGCGGTTGAAACCGTGACCTGAGCCTCTTTTTCATGAGTGACGACCTGACGGCGCATAATGGCCAGCTTTTGAGGGAGCGGGAAAAAGTCATCGAGCAGGCGAATAGCCTGGTTCATCTCCACGTCCTGCGTGGCTTTGGCTATCGAGCAGTACTCGTCAAAATCCCGGTAGTCCCGGCTGAAGCGCGGGGACTGCATCTTTTCAGGCATATCGGCGGAGAACCAGTACAGATCCTCAAGCTCTTCGGTCTTGTAGCCTTCAATCCCGCCGACCCAGAAGACCTTTTTCTCCATGAGACTTGCCGTTAAAGCACTCCCAATCACACCGGATACCGTCCGGCTCAGTACAGCAATGTGCTCAGTTCCCTCCGGAATTCGGGTCACCACACTGTCTTCCCCCCCGTTGCCTGTTACCTGTTTATCTTCACCGGCACGGTCCAGCAGGATGTTGGCCATACGCGCGACCTCAGGGCCAAAACGAAAACTCGCCGTCAGCCACAATTTGTCTGCCTGCGCCAGCTGAGGGGCATTGAGCGCGTTATCCGCCCCGCGAAAGCGGTAAATCTGCTGGTAGCGGTCGCCGACCAGGATGACCCGGCAGGGCTGATTCAGTACAAACGCACTGGTCACCGGGTTAGCGTCCTGCGCCTCATCGAAAAGGATGGTATCCCAGCGTGTTGATAAATCAGGATGTGAAAGCTGGAAAAGTTTAAGGTAGGTGTCGTGCGTGACGGGAAAGGTTGAATCAGTACGGCTCATTTCATACCAGAGGATTTGGATTGCCCCCAGAATTTTACCGGCATCGAGACCGTGGCGATCATCCTCAGACGGCAGATGTATCAGCCCCGGCTCAGTATCTGCACTGCAGAGGAACATGTTCAGCCCGCTTAGCGCCAGCCGCGCCAGCGGCCAGTGGCGGGTATTGAGCTTGCGGGCCACATCCGTAATGCGCAGACTGGCTGTCAGCCGGTCACGGAAATGCCTGCCGAAACGGGCCCATGCCAGCTGATGCGACGTTTTACACTCTACGTTATAGGGGAATTTGCGTTCAGCCTCATCCCGCACAGCGCGATTATAGGCAAGGTAAAGCATCTTACTTTCCGGGTTGGCTTCAGCGTAGTTCACTAACGTGGAGGTTTTGCCTGTGCCTGCAAACGCATTTACCACAAGATGATTACCCTTCCATTCGATGATGGCGTTTTGTTCGGCTGTTGTTTTCCAGGTCACTGTGTTCTCCCGCAGCAGCAGATGTGAAAAAAAACAGCCTGACAGCGGGAAGAGTTCACTACGATAAAAAACCAGATACCGTGCTTCAGAAATAAAAAACGCTCCCGGGCGGGAGCGTGTGGATGTGATTATGCCGCCTGCAAGTACCGTGGATCCAGACGAACAGGCCAGCCGCCGAGATAGTGCCCGGGGGTATAGAGTATCCGGCGTCGTTCATTCGCCAGGGTATTACCTACCACCACTTCGCCGGCAATCCCGCACAGGGACAGCTGTATGTAAGCCATTCCGGCCGCAAGCGGATCGATATCTGTCGCGGATACCCACAGATACCGGTGCGGTGGCCACCCCGCCTTTTGCAGAACATCAGCAAATGCCAGCACCATGCAGCCGGCACCGCACGCAGGTTCACTCAGGGTGATGAAGGGTTTGTCACGGAACAACGCTTCAGTGTCGCCCAGCTGCATGGCCGCCATCATTCTGGCCACGTCCCAGGGCGTGAAAAACTGCCCCCTGTATTTGTCACCCAGCTCCAGCTGCATAAAGACGCGGCCAAGGAAGTCCCCGGGCGCTTCACCCAGCCCGTTAACAACGTGGGCCAGCAGCTGCGCCATGCGCGTGACGTCCTCCTTTTCGTATCCACCGACTATACGCAGATACTTTTGCTCCTGCGCTTCACTGAAGTGAAGCCGGTTTTCCAGCGCGATGACGCTGCAGCTGATGAAGTCTTCAAACACTTTAAACCGGTGATGATACCGGGCCGTCTGACTGAACAACTTAACAAAGGCTTTTTCGTGGTTAATCATGCCAGGCATGCGTCTTCTCCATAAAAAAAGGGAACACGCACCCTGACCAGGGGACGTGTCCCCTGAGGGTAAAAAGCCACGGCATTGCCGTGGCTGGGTTAACGGAGGAACAGGCTTTTACCCCCGGACCTCACGATAAGATGCTGCTTCCTGAGTCGATAACGCCGGCTCATCGCTGACGAGATAAAGCACCTGACCGGGCTGAGACGCGCCGGCCGCACCTTTGTGTCCGTCGACATGTTCGCCGCCGTCATAGCAGTCGTAACCGCTGAGCCCGCTCACGGGCTCGCTGTAGCTGTGACGCACCTCGCAGTCAAATACCGCAGAAATTTCCCCGACAACCTCACCTGACGGCGGAAGCCAGGGCGTATCCATCTGCAGCGTAAGACTGTTTGGCGAATGCCGCTGCCAGTTGACATTGTGCCCGGCAGGCCACTCCATGCCGTACTGCCGGCAGTAGAGGCTGGTTGTGGTCGATACGCCTGACATCAGCCCTCCGGAACCGTTCAGCTCTGCTGCCAGCCGCGTAGGTATGACGGCCAGCATATCGCAGGGCTGGGAGCGTTCAGGATACTGGCTGAGCCGCTCCCAGGCAGTTGCGGCATCAGACTCATCGCCGGCGCTGACCAGACCAAACCAGTCGGTGTATTGCCTGGCAATCAGCTCCGCCATAACCTCACGTGCCGGGTCGGGAATATTCTCCCATTTCAGCGCGCCCAGACCTGACTGGTGATACAGCCGGTCAATGGCCCGGATGGTTTCCGCATCGAGGATGGCATCCTTCAGCAGGAGCGCCAGCCAGCTTTCAAACGCCTGATTGGCCGCAGTGGAAAGCCCTGTGCCTGCACGGACCAGCCCCTGACAGGGCGGATACGACGTTGTGCGCACCGGCTTGAGTATCCCCGCCGCGCCAGCCAGAAAAAGCTGTATGCTCTGCTGCACTGCGTGGCGGTGACGCGGTACGTCAGTTCCGTTTATCCACTGCAGCATGACATCAATGCAGACGGATTTACCGGTGATTTCCAGGCGGTTATGACACCATTCGGACATAGTGAATACTCCTCTTTCATAAAAAAAAGAGGACACAGCCCCGTGAGGAGCGGTGTCCTCACGGGAGGGCGACAGTTACGGAATAACCGCCACCGGATAAGTTAATTACGCCGCCACAGCCTGACTTTCAGGCAGTGCCAGTAGATATTCCGACGCTTCCCGGGCATGCCGGCAGGCGCGGAACAGGGCCTTTTTGTCAGATTTCAGCACCTTCAGCCAGTGGTCCACATAGCTGTCGTGCTGAACCTCACCGAATACCCCGAGTTGGGCACACAAAAACGCACTGCCCATTTCGGCGATGAGCTCCTCAAAGGCATACACCGGGTCCCCGAACTTGCGGGATGAGGAGGTTATCCCCTCCCGGTTAAGTCGCTTCGCATGACCGGTACTGTGTACCAGTTCATGCAGCAGCGTGGACCAGCAGTCCGCCTCCGTAAAAAACTGCTCAGCCACCGGCATCACAATTTCATCCGTCAGCGGACGGTAATAAGCCCGGTTCTGAGGCAGCATCCGGTGTTTAACCCCTGTGGCGTTAAACATCCGGATCACCCTGTTCATCACGTCCGGGCTGAGTATGCCGTCCTCATCCACCGTCGGCGGTTGCTCAGGTGAAGCCGCAACCTCTGCCGGCAACCCCTCACACTGCTCAGCGTTGAACAGCTGCAGGGGTTTAAGCATCGGCACGGTTTCCATCAGCGGTTTACCGTCACTGTCATAAAGGCGGTTGCCTTCGCGATCCTCCGCCTGCTTCGTCCAGTCCTTATAAACCACCGCCAGGGTGGCTTTCTCACCCTTACGCACCTGCCCGCCAGCCTGCTGCGCCTGCCGGTAAGTCATCCAGCGGTTATTGCGAAAACCCTGCTCTTCCGCTGACATCCAGAGAAGCAGGACATTCACGCCGCTGTAGTGACGTCCGGTTGTGGCATTTAGGGGCAGACCGGCCAGACCGATGCCGGCAGCCGCGCGCCACGGCTTACGCCAGGGCGCGACGCCGTTTTCCAGAGCGACAACAATGCGGTCGGTGATCTGACGATAAAGGTCAGTATGTTTTGCCGGACGGCGGGCCGCCTTGTGTGAAGTCGTTTTTTTCATGAGATATACCTTTAATCAGAGGCATACCCCTGCGCCGGCGGGCGCAGAGATACGCCCGTCGACGGGAAATTCAGAAGTCAGTTACCATGCGGCATAAAACCACAGGTATTCATGTTCAAAGTCAAAATCACTGAGCAGGCTTTCCAGCCTGTCACGCAGGGTGAAAACGTACTGCAGCCGGCGCTGAAGAAGCTGATTATCCTCATTCCCCTCTGTAAATGTCGCAATCGCACAGTCCAGCCTCTCTTTCAGTTGCTGAATATGCTCGCGTGACAGTTCCAGACAGGTCGCGTTTTCCACCTCACCGACATGCTTATCCACCCAGGTAATCAGTGAAAAATCGCGGCTCAGTTCATACACCGGATGATACGGTGCCGGTACTGCGACGATCTGCCTGTGCTGGCTGTAGAGAAAAATATCCAGTCCCATACGGGCCTCCTTCGGTTCAGAAAGAGGCAGGAACCTTTCCGGCAGGAAAAGTCCCTGCCGGGGTGAGTTAACGTCCGGTTATTCGCAGCGCCCCCTGCGGGGTCACCTGCGATAACCTGGCCTGCAGCCTGCCACAGGCGTTCAGAAAGGTTTGATGATCTTCAGGCTTCGCCCGCTTACAACTGATGAAGGCCGCCTGCTTTAGCAGACGCACGGCGTTTTCACGCCAGCGGCAGAGTTCATCAGGCCCGACACAGGCATTGAAGTGACAGACTGCACTCGCCAGAAGCTGATCGGCTTTCTGGCGGTACTGCGCGACTTTCACCCGGTCAGCCGCTGCGGTGAGCACCTGTATCTGTGTGTCGGTAATCAGGATCCTCAGGTCCGTCCTGCCGGACAGTACAGAGGTGGCTACCGCGTCGCTTATCGACAGTGATTCAATGAAATCATCGCCGCCGGCAAGCAGGCGTGCCGTGTCGTACCAGTCCTCATTTTTCTGAGGGTGACACCCTGTGGCATACGCAATACGCGGCACCGGATCGTTGCCCTGCCAGGCACCGGTGGCCGGCATAAGATAAACACCCTCATCCTTTGCCAGGTGAAGCTGACCTCCCTGCATGCGGGCGGCCAGCAGGACGTTCGTCAGGTCTTTGTTGTCGAAAAAAAGCATGGGGCTCTCCTTTAAAAACGGGAGAGCCGCCCCGTCCGGAGTGATCTCTCCCGACGGGGTTAAAGTCAGTACTGTTTACAGCGCGTCAGTTTTTTCCGCGACCCGCTTCAGTTCATACAGCTGAAATTCAGCCTCCGTAAACGCATTCCAGTCGTCGTTGCTCAGCACACGCTCACCACCGCAGAGCAGCTGCAGCAGCAGGGAATCAAACGCGTCACCACGCACCGGCGTTTTCAGTACCGGCTGAGGCGCGGTCAGCGTCGGCTGCTCAGGCAGGCCGAGATGTCGCTCAATCCAGCGTAACGGTAACGCCCAGCTGCGGCCTTCGTCAGAAGAATGTATCCGAAAGCTGCCCGGACACAGGTTATGCAGCAGGACCATCACAATGCGTGCAAAGAAATCGCAGGGCTGATGCTGAAAATCCAGCTCCTGGATACTCAGCGTATTGCGGTTGCGCTCACGCTCAATCGTCATGTTGACCGGCCAGACACTGCCGCCTGTGTCGCCACAAAACGCCATGACATCAGCAACCGGAAAGAGGTCAGCCGCGCGATTAAGCGACGGCAGATACGTATTCCCCGGACGCAGACGCACCGGCAGTTGCCAGAAAGTTTCTGTGACGGCCAGAACGAAAGCATGCCAGTGTCGCAACGGAACCGTGCTGACGTGCTCGATGGTGTAGACAACCGACATGGAAGCCGGCGAAGAAAACAGGTTTTTCATCGATAAATCCTCCGCGAATAAAAAAGGGGGGATTTATCCCCCGGACGGGAGTAAATCCCCGTCAGGGTGTGTTCTTTCTGCTGGTTACATCCGTTCGAGAGCCGCTATAGCCCGATCACACCGGGCATCCTGGATACCTTCATCCACGGCCTTCTCCCAGAAGGGCCGGTTAATTTCTTTTCCCAGCTCGTCCAGCGTGAAGAGCAAATTTTTAGACGTATCAGGCAAAGGCGGAATATCGCCTTCCCCGAGTAAAAAGACAAACCAGCCATAAGCTGTGCCGGTGCCAATGATGGAATCTTCCAGAAACGTCAGTTCATTCGGTTCATCCCGGTCCGTATGAAGATCGAGACGCTGGAATGCCCTTATGCTCAGAAGTTCACTCTCAAGCAGGCAAAGCCAGCTGAGCGTGTCCAGTGGAGTTTTAAGCGTATAAACGTCTGTGTGCATGGGTATATCCTCAGGTAAATAACGGGATATTCCCTCCGACGGAGAGATATCCCCGTCAGGGTCCACAACATTTTTTGACCGGCGTTCATCAACCGATCAGTTCAGTGCATATGAATCAGATTGCTCCTGATACACATATTCAGGATTAAAGCGCAGGCTTTTCAACGCAGCTACCGACAGTGGATCTACGGAATTTATGCCCGAAACGGCCACGCCATCCAGTATGTCGCCAGCCTCCACCCGGGGAGAATATCCGTAATACTGACACCATACACAGAGTTCGGGGTCAGCCGGATCACAATCACCGAGCGGTGCGACAAAAACCTGTTCGCCACAGGAGACGTTATCTCTGAGGATTTCGCCCGGATGAAAACACCACTTACGGGGCCATACTGAGCGGGACATACATCCCGTCGCGTCTCAGACATCGACAGAATACGGAAAGTGACATCGTGCAGTGCTTCAGTCATGAGAATGCCCTCCGGAAAGAAAACGGTAGCGCAGGTGTGCCAGATGCTGTGCCTGACGGCAAGCATGGCGGTATGCGTTTCGACGACCTGTTATTCCCTCAGGAAAGGAAACCGGCAGGCGGTGAAAAACATACTCGGCGCGGTGGCAACCTGTACGAACGGTAAGAAAGACGTTAACGCCCTGGTCTTTGACAGAAGTGATGTGCGCACGGACGGCATAATTGCCCGAACCGTTGACATACCAGCTGCTGTTGCGATGCAGATAAATGAAAGATTTCAATCTCCGGACAGCTGCGTCAGCAGACTGCTGAAGCTGAGTAAGGAGATGTTCAGGGAAAACCGCAAAAGAGATGACAGACATGGTGTTTCTCCATAAAAAAAGGAAACACCTGCCCGACCGGGAAGTGTTTCCCGTCGGGGAGTCAGAAAAAACAACATTCTGACTGTCTGATAAGTTGAAATGACCTCAATCACTGTTCAGCGATATCCGTTTCCAGAGGTTAAACGGATTTACCACCCGAAGGTATCCTCTCTCAGGCTGCGAGGATTTTCCGGTCACCCGAAGGTGTTTCTCTCAGACCGGTGAAACGTTAGCTGCTAGTCACCCGAAGGCGCTCCTCTCAGACTGCCGGAGCATTAGCTGGTTGCATGTAGCAACAAGTAAGCCTGTCTATTTTCAGAGCAAATAGTGAACATGTCAACTGACGAACTGGCACAATATTGTCATTAACTTTTTTTAATAACAGTCCCTAGCCTACGGCTAAGATTATTTATACATTTTCGCTGACTTATATCCTAACTAAGG
>NZ_LXEU01000064.1 GCF_001654985.1 Kluyvera georgiana ATCC 51603 | reverse complement strand
GTTGGTCAGATGAATGCCATTCCCTTGACAGTTGAAAATTTATGAGAGAGTTAAAAAAACGCTCCCGGACGGGAGCGTAAGCCAGTGACTTCGGCGTCAAATGAGGGTCTAACAAGTGGAGCTGCGGGTTAATTCTGGGTGATCTGGCTGCGATGCTTTTCAGCCTGCTGCTGATGAATAACGGAAGATTGACCATTATTCGCCTTCTCATGCACAACAGCGGCTTTCTCATGCTCGTTCATTTCGGAAAATGATTTTGCTGTTTCGTTAGAAGCTGCTGGCTTGGATTTCATCATTTTTTTATGCATTTCAGCCATGTCCTGATGGGCAGCAGAATTGCCGTTTTGCATCATTTCATGGGACATTGCGGCCTGATCGTGACCGCTCATATCCATCATTTTCATGCTCTCCCCCTGAACTGCACTTTTTTCAGCGGATGATTGCATCTGATGGGCAGGCGCCTGGGCATTATTTACCTGGTCATGCATGTTCATTGTCTCTGCAGCCCAGGCAGATGAAGCGACAGCCATCATGGCAATAAAGGATACAAGGATCTTTTTCATGGTTGGGTCTCCGGTGTTTTCATACCCGAACAATCAATGCTTATAACAGAGAAAGCATTTGATCTCAGGGCTGGTTGATCATCATGCTAGGAACCGGGCGATTGAATTATCACGCTGTCCTGATTTATGGCTGATTATAAAAAACCGCCTCTGTTTATCGCGTGACTGAACGATGACATTTTTGTCACCTTCCGGGTTTCTCCTGAATAACGGTATTAATCCATTAACAGACGCACACTGAACACAATTTCCCGCCCCTGCTGTTCTGCTGACAGCTCGCCGCCGTGAGCATGAATGATCGACCTTGTAATTGATAATCCCAGCCCCGCGCCTTCCGTGTTGTAGAACCTTGATGAGTCTGCGCGATAGAACCGGTCAAACAAACGTTCCAGATTAGCGGGAACCTGGCCGGATATCGTATTCGTAATCATCACGTTCACACAGTCACTGTCACGCTCAAGGTGTATCGCTGTACAGGTGTTATCGGGAGAATACTTGATTGCATTGGAAAGCAGGTTACTGAAAGCACGTCGGAGCATATCGCTGTCTCCGGCAACAACGCCCTCTCCTTCAACCGTGATTGTCTTTCCTGTTTCGTCTGCCAGGGGCTCGAACAACTCACGTAATTCATTCAGTTCGGCTGCCAGATCCACATCATGTTTATCCAGCCGCAGCAGACCATGCTCTGAACGTGCCAGAAAAAGCATGTCACTGGTCATTCGTGACAACCTTTTCAGTTCTTCCAGGTTAGCGAATAAAATTTCGCGGTAATGCGAAACATCCCTTTCCTTAGCCAGTGCAAACTGCGTCTGCATCATCAGATTACTGACTGGTGTGCGCAGCTCATGCGCGATGTCAGACGAGAAATCTGACAGTTTCCGGAATGCCCCCTCCAGGCGATCAAACATATTATTGAACTCCTGCATGGTCTCAGAGATTTCCGGCGGAGCCAGATCGGGATTTAGACGCTGATCCAGGCTGTGTACGGTCATGGAGGAAGCCAGACTGGTCATTTCCCGTAGCGGTTTCAGACCAATACGTGTGGTCAGCCAGCCCAGAAAAACAGAAATAAAGACCAGACCGATATTGAACCAGAACAGCCAGGTACTGAGTTTGTCCATAAACAGGGTGTGATACCCAGTATCCGTGGCAACCGTAATGATGACATGTTTGCTTTTACCCTGTTCCGGCGTCACGGCAACCCGCCGCGAGATACTGCGGTACACGGTGTTATTTTCTTCCGTCTGGATCATATAGTCGAGAATATCACCCGACTTATTAAGCAGGACCGCTGGAACAACAGAATTTTTGGCATAGAGTTCAACAATTTTTTCATTTTCCATGTTTTTTATAGAAATGAATAAGCCATTGTGCCCCACCATCGCATCGTTTATTTTTTCTGATAATGACTTAATATCCGTTTTGTTCCTGAACGTCTCTGTTTTAAGAAACTCTTCGGTGAGCTGAAGTTTACCTGTCAGAAAATCGCGGTCCTGATTATCGAAATAGCCATTAAGGGTGCTAATCAGGATAAAACTTGATAACCACCATACCGTAAGCATCACCGCAGAAAAAATCAGGCTCAGGCGTGTGGTCAGGGAAATTTTGAACCTCACTCTTCTCTGATCTCCAGGACATATCCGGCACCGCGAACGGTATGGATCAGTTTTGGCTCAAAGTCATCATCAATTTTACTTCTCAGACGTCTCACGGCGACATCAATCACATTCGTATCACTGTCAAAATTCATGTTCCAGACCAGGGACGAGATAAGACTCCTGGGTAACACTTCTCCGGTGCGTTGCAGCAGCAACTCAAGCAGAACGTATTCTTTACCGGTGAGATGGATCTTCTTCCCCGAACGGATCACGGTCCGGCGCACCATATCAACGGTCATATCGGCGATGGTGCAGACTGTTGCGGCCTGCGAGCGTGCCCGGCGCAGTAGGGTTCTTACACGTGCAACCAGCTCCGTAAAATCAAAGGGCTTAATCAGGTAGTCATCTGCGCCAAGCTCCAGTCCTTTCACTTTGTCCCGCACGTTGTCCTTTGCGGTTAAAAACAGGACCGGTTCTTCGTGCCCGGACTCCCTCAGTGCGCTGATGATTTGCCACCCGTCGAGGAAAGGCAGCATCACGTCCAGTATTATCAAATCATACTGTCCCTTCGACGCGGCCCCGAGACCATCGCGGCCATTATTAAAGAGATCGGCCTGATAGCCTTCCTCAACCAGTCCCTGCTGCAGGTAACGACCTGTTTTTTGTTCGTCTTCAACGATTAAAATACGCTGCATGGTCAACTCGCTGATATGAAAGTAAAAATCTCACGCATGAGCTTTGGCTGTCCCCTAGCTGACCTGAGACGGAGCAAGCATTCCGAGCCACGCTACGGCGCCCAGAATGATAATCGCAACAACGAATTCTGTCAGGATGCTGTTTCGCATCAGGGCAACGCTGCGATCATAATTCCCTTCCCTGACCATAACTTCAAGCCGGGGACCCAGGTGAAACCGGTTTGCTGCAGCCAGAAGAAGCATCAGAACAAACAGAGCCGTCTTGGCAAGCAATATCCTCCCCCAGGAACTGTTGAATAAGGGAGTTAAGTTACCCTCAGCAATATACAGATAGTTGACCAGCGCACTCAGGATCAGGGCTACAACAATCACCGTTCCTGCCGTGGCAAATTTTGCCAGGGAGTCAGATATCACAATGACGCTCTGTGCATTATGCTCGTTTCTGCGCATCAGCAGGATAGCAAATGCAACCAGAGCACCTGTCCAGGCACCTGCAGCGCCGAGATGGGTCAGATCGCTCAGTAAATGGAGATAGTAATGCAGACCGTCATGCATAACGGCGTGTCCTCCCCAGGCAAGTGTAGCCAGCGCCACGCCCCCACTCATCGTCATCAGCAGGCAGGACAATACTCTCTTATTAGTGTAAAGGAACAAAGCACCGAGTGTGGTAAACAGGGCACAGAGCCTGACAATCCAGCTAATACCCACATCAGTTTCTTCTATCACCATCTCGATAACATGGATGGATAATTCTCTGAGGTCAGTTACTCCACTCATGGCATTAGATACCAGGAGCATATTAATGCCAGTAAGAATGATGCCTGTAACAACAGCAAAGGTTATAAACGACCTGAAATTAGTCAGGTTATAGGTTTCATGTCTGACACCGCTTATTCCATATATCTGAAAAAATGGCAATCCAAATATTACCATCAAATCCAGATAAAGAAGAAAACGAATAACAATCATAATCAGGTCGTTCATAATATTACTTCACTGTAAAGGTGTAATTACCGGTAATAGGGTGCGTATCTGAAGAAACCGCGCGCCAGTCAACACGATAAGTGCCAGCGGGTAAAGGCTCTCGCGGAATAATGACCATCGATTTAGGGTCAGCGCCTGGCGCCACTTTTGCCGCGACCGGCATCGGAGAATGTGATGACATGCCTTTCATACCCGTCATCGTTAATTTTGCACCTGAGAATTTCACGGTCAGATTTTCCGAGAAATTAAGCTGAATCTTTTCCGGGGCCGCTACGGCTGAATCAGCCTGTGGCACAGAGCTTTTTAATTCCGGATGGGCCATAGCAGAGAAAGCAACGCCCATAACGAGGCCACCTGTAAGAATGGCTTTATTTAAAATCGACATTTTATTTACCTGTTTAGTTGAGTGTTTTATATCAGTGCGTTAAAACCAGATTCTGGCTCCCGCCAGGAATACTACCTGATGGTCTTTCTCACCTTCTCTTTTCGCCATATCGGATGTTTTCCCGTAAAGTTGATTCCAGGAAACGCCTATATAGGGTGCAAACTCACGGCGTATTTCATAGCGCAGCCGGAGCCCCAGCTCTGTGTCAGTCAGTCCCCTGCCGCGACCCCGCGATTCATCATCCTGACTGTAGAAATTCACCTCATAGGATGGCTGGAGTATGAGCCGGTTAGTCAGTAAAACGTCGTATTCTCCTCCCAGACGAAGGGCTGCTTTTCCGCCATTACTGACAAAACCCGAAATTTCAGACTCAAAATTATAGAGTGCCAGCCCCTGAAAACCGACAGCAGCCCAGGTCCGGGCAGAAGCAGGTCTGAAATCCTGCCTGACACCCGCAACCAAATCCCACCATGGGCCAACCGCATGTCCCCAGAGTAACTGCGCTTCAGCCGCCTCCGTTTCCCCATTGCTTCGTTCACCTTCACTCTTTAGCCAAATCCGATCTGTGTCGCCTCCAATCCAGCTGTTAACACTCCAGCTGAAATTGTTGGTGTTATCCGACCGTTGCCATTCCAGTTGATCCAGCAGAACCAGATAATTAATCGCACTGTCGTGAATCGCATGCCCCTGTAAATTGCCGAATGCAGCCTTCCGGTCGGCATCGGTAACAGGCGGAATTGGCGTTCTGCTCTCAGTTACAATGGGCTCCATTGACGTCATCTCAGTGAAATTCTCATCTGCTGGCATCTGCATGGCAGACATGTCGTGCCCGGCGTGGGGATCTGCAGAGACGGAGCCCGCCGCAATAGAAAGCTGTGAGGTAAACAAACCGGCGACCAGAACAGGTATGGCCTTCAAATTTCTCTTCATTCGCATCATTCCTCCACCCGGACTTCACGAAACATTCCCATTTCCATGTGATAGAGCAAATGGCAGTGATACGCCCAGCGGCCAAGCGCATCTGCTGTCACTCTGTAACTGCGTTTTGTACCAGGGGGAACATCTATTGTGTGTTTACGAACCATGAAATTACCGTTTTCATCTTCCAGATCGCTCCACATACCATGCAGGTGAATGGGGTGAGTCATCATGGTATCGTTGATCAGCGTGATCCTGAGCCGCTCACCGTATTTCAGCAGCACCGGTGCGGCATCTGAAAACTTGATTCCGTTAAATGACCAGGCAAACTTTTCCATGTGGCCGGTTAAATGCAGTTCTATGGTACGGCCAGGTTCACGTCCGTCAGGATCCTCAAAGCGGCTTTTCAAATCCGCGTACGTGAGAACCTTTCTTCCGTTATTTCGAAGACCAATACCCGGATCATTTAATTTCGGAGAGACGCTCATCGCCTGCATATCAACCAGTGGGTTATCCGTTTCTGACGCAGGATGACTTTGCATACCCGGCATTCCGGCCATCCGGGAATGATCCATACCGGCCATGCTGCTGTGATCCATGGGCGCGGAGGATGTCCCGCTATCCGGAAGGTCAGCACCGTCCATAGACATCATCTCTCCGCTGTTATCCATGCCTCCCATCTGGCTGTGGTCCATTCCTGCCATATCATGTCCCATTCCCCCCATACCCATGTCTTCCATGGTCAACAGAGGACGGGGATCGAGGGGGGGAACGGCAGCACTTAACCCCTCTCTCGTGGCCAGTGTCCCTCGAGCGTAACCGGTCCTGTCCATGGATTGTGCGAAGATGGTATAGGCCTCACCCTGAGGCTCCACAATGACATCATAGGTTTCGGCAACGGCAATCCTGAATTCGTCAACGGTAACCGGGTTTACATACTGGCCATCTGCAGCCACGACCGTCATTTTCAGCCCGGGGATACGGATATCGAAATAGGTCATTGCCGAGCCGTTGATAAACCGTAAGCGTATCTTTTCACCGGGACGGAACAGTCCGGTCCAGTTTTTCAGCGGGGCCTGCCCGTTCATGAGATAGGTGTAGGTGTAGCCACTGACATCCGCGAGGTCAGTCGGATTCATTTTCATTTCAGCCCACATTTTCCGATCGGCAATGGTGGCTGACAGCCCCCTGGTATTCACGTCGCGGAAAAAAGAGCCAACGGTTGGTTTATTGAAATTGTAGTAATCCGACTGTTTTTTTAATTTTTTCAGCAGGCTGTGAGGATTTTCATCGGTCCAGTCAGACAACATGACCACATGCTCACGATCGTAAGCAAACGGTTCTGGCTCCCTGGCATCGATGATAATGGCACCGTATACCCCCTCCTGTTCCTGCAGACCGGAATGGCTGTGGTACCAGTAAGTCCCGTTCTGCTTAACCTTAAAGGTGTAAACGTAGGTATCATCAGGCTCTATGCCCATAAAACTCAGCCCCGGAACACCATCCATATTGGCCGGAAGAATAATGCCGTGCCAGTGAATGGACGTCTGTTCATTAAGACGGTTTTTGACCTTCAGGGTAATGGTGTCACCTTCTTTCCAGCGAAGAACGGGCCCCGGCAGGCCTCCATTGATTGTTTTGGCCTGACGCTCACTGCCCGTGATATTGACGGCCGTTTCACCAATGGTCAGGTCAAACTGAGTACCCTGCAGGGATGCGGCAACTGGCAGGCTCAGACTGGAACGCGCATTGAAACTCCATACGCCAAGACTTCCGGCTACGCCAGAGAGGGTTAACCCCTTCAGGAAAGTTCGTCGAGACGTTTTCAACAGCATGCGCATTCCCTTATTTAAAGTATGGTTACTGACAGAATTCGAGAACCGATATAAATTAAATTACTGGTTCATCCACTACAATGAAATGAATCTAGCACACCTTAAGAAACAAATTCATTACAATCGTGTAATGTACATAGCTGTATTACATTTACGTCATCTTCCCCACAGGTTGATTATTTTTATATATGATCATAAGGACATCTTTTATGTACCTCAGAAGGTAATTACACATGAATATATTAATCACGACCACTGCGTTTACAGCTTTATTTTGTGGGGCAGCTTTTGCTCAGTCCAGTGATATTGCCCATGAAGCACATCGATTTGTTAATAATGCCTCAGCCGTCAGTCATGTGAATTCCTCGACGCATGAAAACTTACCGGACAGGGTTAATAAAAACAACACGCCCTCATTCTCTGAAATGAATGAACATGAAAGGGCCATTGTTGCTCATTCATTTATGAACAACAGCGCGTCCTATGCGCATCAGAAAATGATTGAGGAACATAAAAAAATGCTGTCCGGCAGTGATGCAAATTCAAAGACCTCGTCTTCTTCTTTTAACGAACTGAATGCCGGAGAAAAAGCCGCTCTCGTGCATGAGCAGGTCAATAATGCCGGTGCGGAAGCACATCAGACGCAGGCAAGAAAGCTTCGCGGGCTGTATTCGACCAGGTAACTGCAGGCGGGTTAGTGCTTAGCGTCAGGTGCGCAGCAGGGCTTTACTGACGGGTTACGTAGCAGGACATGAGCCCCATATTGCTCTGCCGTAACCTGTTTCAGTCCCGTTAATCATCACCGTCGGGCTGGTCATACAGTTCCCAGAGCTTCAGGAGCAAACGGGAAACAAGATATGTTACAAAAATGACGACCATCAACGGTGCTCCCGATTAACTGACAGATGACACGCCTCCTGAAAACCCCTAGCATACGCCGCAGTGTTCATGCTAACGGCGAATTCCAGTAAATGTATTCTACCGATGTCGTAAAAGAAAATGCCTACCTTTCAGCCACCCGCTCGGGGCTGGAATCGAACGAGATCGCTACTCTTCAGCGCTCCTTGCCTTCCCGGTTTAATCTGCGGCATTTGAAAAAAAATGAATCATTAAAACTCGTACTGCAAAAGAAAGCGGGAAAATCACGTGTCGTGGCCTATAAATTTACGTCCGGTTCATTTAATTACACGGCGTATCGTATATCAGATAAAAAGTTCTATAACCTTTCCGATACTTCCGGGAAAGGCAGTCTCGATTATCCGTTACCGGCCACAGCAAGACTCAGTTCGCCTTTCAATCCTGCAAGACTTAACCCGGTATCGGGAAAAGTGAGTCCCCATAATGGCATTGATTATTCCATGCCCATGAACACGAAAATAGTCAGCGTCATCGACGGAAAAATCACCCGGGCCGAATACAACAGTACCATGGGATATTTTGTTGAAGTAACGGGAAAAGCCGGTGTTAAAACTCGCTATCTCCACCTCAATAAAATACTCGTTACTAAAGGGGCCAGGGTTACCCGGGGAGACGCTATTGCGTTATCCGGTAACAGCGGACGTTCATCCGGTCCTCATCTGCATTACGAGCTGGTCATCAATAACAATCCTGTTAACTCACTGGCGTTCCGGGCAGCGGCACCCGCTGATAACAAACTTGAACAGCATGCCTTTGCGCATGCCAGAGACTACGAACGATACCTGGACTGATAACGGGGCCGCGACGCGGCCCCGTCTGCCGGATTAATTTTTTTTATCGTTTTCACTTCCTTGATGTTGATGATCTCCATGCCCTCCGTGGCCGTGGAAAAGATGCATTAGCGGGCAGACCAGCAATAACAGATATGGCCAGTAACCTGCCACATGTGACCAGTGTTCGCGCAGGAGGGCAAATGCCGCGATCGCGGCGACAGCAATAAGCGCATAGGTGGTACTTTTCATACTGGACTCCTTCTGTTCGTAACAGCCCCTTCACTCAGTGTTATTTCCCGAGCCTGACACTTTTCAGACGCAACGCATTCACAATGACGCTGACGGAGGAAAGAGCCATGGCCGCCGCCGCAATAACTGGCGACAGCAGTATTCCATACACAGGATAAAGCAGACCTGCAGCCACAGGCACGCCAAGTGCGTTGTAGATAAATGCAAAAAACAGATTCTGTCGGATATTTTTCATGGTGATTTCTGACAGATGACGGGCCCTGTTCAGTATCATCAAGTCGCCTTTGAGAAGGGTGACTCCGGCACTTTCAATTGCCACATCTGTACCCGTTCCCATGGCTATACCCACGTCAGCCGCTGCCAGCGCCGGGGCATCATTCACACCGTCTCCGGCCATCGCAACCACATGGCCAGACGCTTTCAGTCGGGTTATCACTGCTTTTTTGCCATCCGGCAGAATCCCGGCTTCAACCTCATCTATTCCCAGTTTCCGTGCGACTGCTTCAGCGGTAAGCTGGTTATCCCCGGTGAGCATAACGATGCGGATCCCCGCCTGACGCAAAGCTTTAAGCGCATCCGGCGTGGTTGCTTTCACGGGATCCGAGATAGCTATCAGGCCTGCAAGGTGCCCGTCTGTGGCCACATAGATAACGGTAGCGCCTTCCATCCGCAACGTATCCGCAACGGCCTTTTGATTATCAATAACGATACTGTTTTCCTGCATAGCCAGTTCATTACCAATAACAACCCGTTGACCTTCGACATCGCCTGAGACACCTTTACCCGACGGCGCATTGAAATGAGTGACTGCGGGTATTGCGATCCCCTTTTCCTGTGCTGCTTTAACTACTGCCATACCCAGCGGATGCTGCGAGCCTTTTTCCACTGCGGCCGTTACACGCAAAAGAGATGTTTCCCCACCCGGATTGAGACTGATAATCCCTGTCACCGTCGGCGAACCTTCCGTGAGCGTGCCTGTTTTGTCGACAACCAGCGTGTCCACTTTTTCAAGACGCTCAAGGGCTTCGGCATTCTTGATTAACACCCCGGCCTGGGCTCCTTTGCCCACCCCCACCATTATCGACATCGGCGTGGCCAGCCCCAGCGCGCAGGGACAGGCAATAATCAGGACCGACACAGCCGCAATGAGACCGTGCGCCATCCTGGGCTCGGGCCCCCAGACAGACCAGATCATGAAAGCAACAACCGCGATAAGTATCACCAGAGGAACAAACCAGCCTGAAACGCTGTCAGCCATTCTCTGGATGGGGGCCCGCGAACGCTGTGCATCAGCGACCATCTGAACAATTCGTGAGAGCATCGTTTCATCACCGACTTTCTCTGCACGGATGATAAGACTACCTGTCTGATTAATGGTCCCCCCGATGACAGGGTCACCCTCCGTTTTGGTAACAGGCATAGATTCCCCGGTCACCATCGATTCATCAACGGTTGTTTTGCCTTCGACCACGATACCGTCGACCGGAATACTCTCTCCAGGTCTGATGCGGAGCTTATCGCCAGGCAGGACATCTTCCGCATTAATATCCGTTTCATGACCGTCTTGATCCAGCCGCCTGGCGGTTTTGGGGGCAAGGTTAAGAAGCGCAGTAATGGCACCTGAGGTTTGTTCCCTTGCCCGCAATTCAAGGACCTGTCCCAGCAGAACAAGCACCGTAATAACAGCTGCGGCTTCAAAATAAATGGCCACCAGGCCATCCATGTTTCTGAACGATGCAGGAAACCAGGAGGGGAAGACGGTTGCAATGACGCTGTAAACCCAGGCTACGCCGGTCCCCATTGCAACAAGGGTAAACATATTCAGGGAGCGGTTACGTAACGACATTCCGGCCCGGGCGAAGAATGGCCAGCCACACCACAAAACGACAGGAGAGGCCAGAAGTAACTGCAGCCATGTGTTGTACTGTGGCGGTACTGTATTCCTCAAAGCGGGAAACAGATGAGAACCCATTTCGAGTATCAGAACCGGAAACGCCAGCAACAACCCCAGCCAGAAGCGTCTTGTCATGTCGCGAAGTTCATCACTCGTCCCCGTGGATGCCGTAGCTACGAGCGGCTCCAGTGCCATTCCACAGACAGGACAGCTTCCGGGACCACTACGGCGTATCTCCGGATGCATCGGACATGTCCACACACCTTCAGAAATCTCTTTCTCCGCCTGGCGGTGAGACTGTTTTATCTTATCAGGGCTGACTTCATGGTGGTCGTGGTGATGGTGATGTTCACTGGCATCTTCGGTAAAATAATGATCGGGATGGGCTTTAAATTTGCTCTCACAGCTGGCGGAGCAGAAATAAAGCTGATGGTCCTGGTATCGAATGCTGCTGTGCGCCTTGTCAGGCAGGATGACCATCCCGCACACGGGATCTCTCACCTTATGCAATGCGTGACTCTCGTCCGGGGATGATGTCTGCTCAGAAGCAGTCTGGTTGTTATGTTCCACTGCATTGTCATTTTTCACAGTAACTCTCCTTATGCATATCTGAAGCATTTTCTGTCTTCAGGATATGTCATGGATGCGATTACCACGAATGCCGCCGGCATAAGAGTGCCTGCTGCCGGCGTCCCGTTATCAGCCGTTCCGCTGACTATTCGATTCGCTGGAAGACTTTTTTACTGCCCTCCGGTGAGAATGCGATAACATCGTAAGCCTCTTTTCGGGCCCCCATCTCCATTCCCGGACTTCCTGCTGGCATACCGGGGGTGGCGAGACCGTATATACCCGAACCAGACTGCATGGCCTTATGTATCGTTGCCGCAGGCACATGGCCTTCAATGATCAAATTACCTACAACCGCGGTATGACAACTTCGTAGTCCAGCAGGAACAGCATGCTTTTCTTTCAGGGCTGACAGCGCCTGATCATTCATGACGTGAGTTCGCACTTCGAACCCGTCTTTTTCCATCGCTTTGCCCCACAGGGAACAACAGCCACAGTTTTCAGATTTGTACATATCAATGACTTTTTCACTCGCCATTGCAGGCAGTGACAGGCCGAGAGCCAGGGCCATTAGAACCACTTTTTTCATACTCACCTCTGTATATTATCGATATAAACCCTGACGTCAGGGTGAATCAGTGCAGAAGGACGCCCACTGGGGGCGCCCTTTCAGGGTTATGACACGCTTTTTTTATGTCTGCGCAGCCAGATTAATTTGTAGGCGGCAGGAATAATGAACAGGGACAGCAGCGGAGCCGTGATCATCCCACCAATCATTGGCGCAGCAATACGGCTCATGACTTCTGAACCTGCGCCGGTTCCCCAGAGTATTGGCAGCAGACCCGCAATGATCACCGCCACGGTCATGGCTTTCGGCCGGACACGCAGTACGGCACCATGATAGAGGGCTTCATCAAGACCTTCCGGTGTGAACGTCTCTTTACGGGACAATTCCGGGTGCGCTTCAATGGCATGACGCAGATACATCAGCATGACCACGCCAAACTCTGCTGCCACCCCGGCCAGGGCGATAAACCCGGTTCCGGTCGCCACTGACATATGGAAGCCCTGCCAGTACAGGAACCATATTCCGCCAACCAGGGCGAACGGCAGGCTCATCAGGATCAGCAGGGCTTCGTCAACCCGGCGGAATGCCAGATACAACAGGATGAAAATGATCATCACCGTCATCGGCACCATCAGCTTCAGTTTCTTGTTGGCATGCTCAAGCAGTTCAAACTGTCCGGAGAATGCCACACTGGTTCCCGGTCTCAGTTTCACTTTCTCGCTGATGGCCGTCTTAATGTCGTTAACCACCGACACCATGTCCCTGCCGCGGGCATCAACATAAATCCAGCTGGCTGGCCGGGCATTTTCGGTTTTCAGCATGGTTGGTCCAGAAACGACGTTAATATCCGCGACATCGCCCAGCGTGATCTGCTGCTTCATCGGGGTCAGGATCGGCATCTGTTTCAGCGCCTGCGGACTGTTCCGGTAATCCTGCGGGTAGCGAATGTTAATAGGGTACCGGGCCACCCCTTCAACCGTCTCACCCACCATAGCACCTCCGATTGCTGAAGAGACGAACAGCTGGACATCACCTACCGTCATCCCGTAGCGGGAGGCTTTCTCCCGGTTGATATCGATATCGATGTAGCGCCCGCCCTCAAGTCGCTCAGCCAGGACAGACACCACGCCAGGCACGGTTTTGGCTACCGCCTCGATACTCTGCGCCGTCGCGTCGATATCGGACAGAACAGTCCCGGACACTTTGATACCTATCGGGCTTTTGATCCCGGTTGAGAGCATATCAATACGGTTACGGATAGGCGGCACCCAGAGGTTTGCCAGACCCGGTAAACGGACTGTCCTGTCGAGTTCATCAATAATCTTGTCAATTGTCATGCCGGGACGCCACTGATCCTCAGGTTTGAGCTGGATCGTGGTTTCCACCATTTCGAGCGGCGCGGAATCCGTTGCGGTCTCTGCTTTACCGGTCTTGCCAAATACAGAAGCCACTTCAGGAACGCTTTTGATTAACTTGTCTGTTGTCTGCAGGAGCGCTGCAGCTTCTGCCGGAGAGACGCCAGGCAAGGTCGACGGCATATACAGCAGATCGCCCTCGTTAATCTTCGGCAGAAATTCACCGCCCACCTGACTCAGTGGCCAGATAACCGTGAAAATGGACAAGGCCGCAACCAGCAGGGTTGTTTTTGGCCAGTGGAGGACCCGCAGCAGCAAAGGATGATACGCTTTGATCAGCACCCGGTTCAGGGGGTTACTTGTCTCGGCAGGAATTTTCCCCCGGATCCAGAATCCCATCAGAATAGGAATGACGATGATGGCCAGTGCGGCCGCTCCCGCCATGGAGTACGTTTTCGTGAATGCCAGCGGGCCAAACAGACGACCTTCCTGCCCTTCCAGGGTAAAGATAGGAATAAAGGACAGGGTGATGATCAGCAGGCTAATGAACAACGCGGGTCCCACTTCCACGGAGGCGTCGGTAATCACCTTCCAGCGGGTGGCGTTGTCAATCTGCTCACCCGGATGCTGATGATCCCACTCCTCAAGCCGTTTGTGCGCATTTTCAATCATCACAATGGCGGCATCCACCATCGCACCGACGGCAATCGCTATCCCTCCCAGCGACATGATATTGGCGTTCAGTCCCTGGAAGTGCATGACGATAAAGGCGATACACAGGCCAAGCGGCAGAGAGATAATCGCCACCAGGGCAGAACGTACGTGCCACAGGAACAGAGCACAGACGATGGCCACCACGATAAACTCTTCCAGAAGTTTGGAACTGAGGTTATCAATCGCCCGGTCGATTAACTGGCTGCGATCGTAGGTGGTCACGATTTCAACGCCTTCCGGCAGGCTGGCCTTCAGCGTCTCCAGTTTATCCCTCACTGCCGTGATAACGTCGCGCGCATTTTTACCCGACCGCAGGATCACCACGCCGCCAGCGACTTCTCCCTGGCCGTTCAGCTCGGCAATACCACGCCTCATTTCGGGCCCGGTCTGCACGCGGGCAACATCCCGCAGATAAACCGGCACGCCGTTCTCACCTGTTTTCAGGACGATGTTATTAAAATCATCAATGCTCTGAAGATAACCGCTGGCACGGACCATATACTCCGCTTCGGCCATTTCAACGGATGAGCCACCGGCCTCCTGGTTAGACGATTCAAGTGCCTGTTTCACTTCGGGCAGGCTGATACCGTACTGGGACAGTTTTACCGGATTGACCTGAATCTGGTACTGTTTCACCACGCCGCCAACCGAAGCGACCTCAGCCACGTTCGGGATGGTTTTCAGCTCAAATTTCAGGAACCAGTCCTGCAGAGAGCGCAGTTCTGAAAGGTCGTGTTTTCCGTTGCGATCGACAAGGGCATATTCAAATATCCAGCCCACTCCCGTGGCGTCCGGGCCGATTTCAGAGCTCACACCCGCAGGCAGTTTGCCCTGAACCTGATTCAGGTATTCCAGCACGCGCGAACGGGCCCAGTACAGATCGGTGCCGTCTTCAAAAATGACATACACATACGAATCACCGAACTGTGAAAAGCCACGCACGGTTTTTGCGCCAGGTACGGACAGCATGGTGGTGGTAAGCGGATAGGTGACCTGGTTTTCTACAATCTGCGGGGCCTGTCCGGGATAGCTGGTTTTAATAATGACCTGCACATCTGACAGGTCAGGCAGCGCATCGACCGGCGTGTTAATTATCGTCCATGTGCCCCAGATGCTGAGAAACAGTGCGCCCATCATGACCAGGAAACGGTTGGCGACAGAGCGCCGGATAATCCATTCAATCATCGTCGTCTCCTCAGTGCCCTGAATGCATATTTACAGGCTGCTCAGACATTGCTGGCATACTGTTTTCTGTTTTTTCAGGGTGGCGCATACGTTCCAGCGCGCCCGTAATATTGGCTTCGGAGTCAATGAGGAACAGGCCACTGACCACCACGGTATCGCCTTCATTCAGGCCGGAGCCAATGCCGGACTGTTGCTGTGATTCATGCAGAACGTGGATCTGTTTCGGCACAAACTTGCCTTCATCATCAACAGTAATCACGCGCTGTTCTTTGCCGGTATCGATAACGGCCTGGCTTGGTATCAGCAGCATCTCCTGGCTCTTGGTATTCAGTTTCAGATAGGCATTCATGCCCGGCTTGAGAAACTCATCCTTATTAGAAACCTGGAGACGGACCTGAAGCGTACGGGTTGTCTGATCCACGCTGGGAAGAATGTTCCATTTTTCGACATGGAATGTTTTATCCGGATAAGCCGGTACCGAAATTTCAAACTGCGACGTATCTTTCAGCAGATATGCGATAGATTCTGGCACTGCAGCGCTGATCCAGACCGGGTCCATCCCCTGAATCTGAGCCACTACTTTATCTTTCGAAATATTCATTCCGGTGCGCAGGTCAAACGCAGTAATGACACCATCAATAGGTGCTTTAATGGTAAAACGGGTCTGGATTGTGCGGGTTGAACGCAGCCTTTGAATATCCTCTTCCGGCATACCAGCTAGACGAAGTCGCTCCAGAACCCCTTTTATCTGGGTTGACGTACCGCCTGTACCGGATAACAGCAGGAACTCACTTTGTGCCTCAACCCATTCAGGAATGGTGATATCGATAAGCGGAGTGCCTTTCTTCACATGATCGCCAATCGTCAGGGGATACACTTTTTCGACGAAACCGTCAGAGCGCGCCTGCACAATGACAAACTGATACTCGTTGTAACTGACATTAGCCGGGATTGTCTGAGAATAATTCAGCATTCCTCGCGTGACTTTTTGCGTTTTTAATCCCAGATTCTGAACCTGCGTTGGATCGATACGGATCCCGCCACTGCTTTTATCGCCGCTTTCATCAGCATATTTTGGCACCAGGTCCATATCCATAAAGGGAGATTTTCCGGGTTTATCAAATTTGGTATCCGGTTTCATCGGGTCATACCAGAAAAGTACCTTTCGCTCCGGTGCCTTTTGTTCGGTTTGTACTGTTTTTTGTGATGAGTTTACATACTGCCAGGCAGTAACCGATATCAGCCCTCCTGCTATGAGGCTGCTGATAATTATTGCAGCATATTTTATCTTTAAAGAAGCCATACAATTTCTCGCTGAAAAATCAAAACACCTGGCATATGCGCCCGATCATTCATTCACAGTAATCCCTTAATGAATGTTCAGGCGCACTGGATGTATTCGCTCCGGACTGATAATCAGGATTGCGTAACGTTAATGCTTTTGAGTAAGGAGATATTGCCCTGCTGAATAAACGAGAAATCGACATGGTTGCCGGTTTTCAGGGCATTGATAGCGTCGTCTGCATTAACAAAAGTGAAGCGCATGGTCATTGCAGGCCAGCCCACAGCAGGGATTGCTTCGTGCGAAATGGTAATCTTTTTACTATTCATATCAATGTCTTTAACGACACCGGTGCCCTTGATAACCTGCTGTACCGAAGCATCACTGGCAGCATTCATATCGCCATGCTGATGTGTTTCAGCATGAAGACCGGCAGAAAACATGACAGAGAAGGCACCAAATAAAACGGCTTTAAGTGAATTACGCATTTTTAATTTCCTGATTAATTAAATAAATTTACTCTACCCAACCGCCACCCAGCGCGGTAAACAGATTAATTTCGTTAACCTGTCGGGAATAGGTAAGATCGAGAATGGTTTGCTGCGTAGCGAAGAGGGAACGTTCTGCATCCAGCACTTCGATGTAACTGACAGCACCACTTGCATATAATCCTCTGGCACGCTGGAGAGTTATCTGAAGTGAATCAAGATAACGCTGCTGTGACTCAAGTTGCTGGCTAAGGCTGTCGCGCAGCGCAAGCGTGTCGGAAACATCCTTAAAGGCTGACTGAATTTTTTGTTCGTAATTAACCACCGATTGTTGCTGGCGAATTTCAGCCAGCTTCAGATTGGCTTTATTCCTGCCAGCATTAAAAATAGGAATTTCAATTTTAGGGATAAAATTCCACATTCCACTTCCTGACGTAAACAGGCTTGACAGCTCCGTACTGCTTGCGGAAAGACCACTGGTCAGGGTAATGGAGGGGAAAAAGGCCGCTCGCGCTGCGCCAATATTGGCATCAGCCGCTTTCAGCTGATATTCCGCTTCCATAATATCCGGTCGCTGCAGCAAAATTTGTGAAGATAGATTTGGTGGCAATTTTACTGGTGCGATCTCCCCGCCTTTCATCCCTTTTTCTGACGGAAGTGCGCGGTACGTTCCCAGCACCAGTTGCAGGGCATTGTTTGCCTGAGCCAGATCGCCTTCTCGTTTGGCTATTTCGGCGCGGGTACTTTCGATTTGTCCTCTCGCCTGTTCAAGTGCCAGAACGTTCGTACTCCCGGTCACGAGCTGTTGCTCAACGAAAGCATAGGACTGTTCATAATTTTTCAGCGTTTCCCGCGCAATACGGAGTTGTTCGTACGCCAGTTGCTGGCTGAAATAGCTCTGTGAAACGTTGGAGACCAGCAGGATGTGTACGGCCCGACGGGCTTCTTCGCTGGCAAAGTAGTTCTGGCGGTCAGCATCACTCATGTTCTTAAGTTTGCCGAAAAAATCGAGCTCATAGCTGAGCTCCAGTCTCGCGTCGTACTCCTGTGTGGTCGGCTTGTCACCTTTCAGACCACCGCTGTATGTTATCCCGGATGAGGCATTCAGCTGGGGGTAACGATCTGCATCCGTGACGTTGAACTGGGCTCGGGCCTCTTCAACCTTCAGGGCAGCCATTCTCAAATCACGGTTATTAGTCAGAGCTTCACCGATCAACCGGGTAACCTGGGGATCGACAAAAAAGTTACGCCAGCCCGTATCCTGATAGCCATTTACCGCTGGCGTCAGGCTGTTATGGGACAGTGAAAACTGCTGGGGTACCGGTGCTGCGGGCCGCTGATATTCAGGCGCAAGCGACACGCAGCCTGCCAGGATGAATATCGTGCTAATGCTGAGTAATTTTAATTTGAACATAACGCTTCTCGTCCAGGCAGACCTGGTAAATGGTTCAAATGAAGTCCAGAGTATTGATAGGGGTACTTTACCTAACGCTCTCTGTTTGCCGAGTGACAGGATAATGACAATGTTGTCATTTTTGCTGTAATCCGTTGATAACGATCGTGGGCGCAATAGAATGACATTAGCAGCCAGCCGGGGAGCAAGATGAAAATATTGATCGTCGAAGACGAAATTAAAACAGGTGAATATCTCAGCAAAGGGCTTACAGAGGCAGGGTTCGTAGTGGATCACGCTGATAATGGTCTTACCGGATATCATCTCGCCATGACAGCCGAGTATGATTTAGTCATTCTGGATATCATGCTACCTGATGTGAACGGCTGGGATATCATCCGCATGCTGCGCACTGCCGGAAAGGGTATGCCGGTCTTACTGCTGACAGCCCTCGGCACGATCGAACATAGGGTCAAAGGACTGGAACTGGGTGCGGACGATTATCTGGTTAAACCCTTTGCGTTTGCCGAACTGCTCGCCCGGGTGAGAACCCTTCTGAGGCGGGGAAACACGATGATCACGGAAAGCCAGTTTAAGGTGGCTGACCTCTCGATTGATCTCGTATCCAGAAAAGTCAGTCGCGCCGGAAACCGCATTGTGCTCACCAGTAAAGAGTTCAGCCTGCTGGAATTCTTCATTCGCCATCAGGGAGAGGTTCTTCCCCGCTCCCTGATTGCCTCTCAGGTCTGGGACATGAATTTTGACAGCGACACTAATGCGATCGATGTCGCAGTAAAGCGACTCCGCGCTAAAATAGACAACGATTACGAGACAAAGCTGATCCAGACAGTCCGGGGCGTGGGCTACATGCTGGAGGTCCCGGATGCATAGCAAACCTTCCAGACGCCCTTTCTCACTCGCTCTGCGGCTGACCTTTTTTATCAGCCTGTCCACGATACTGGCTTTTATCGCCTTCACCTGGTTTATGCTGCATTCTGTTGAAAATCATTTTGCCGAGCAGGATGTCAGCGATCTTCAACAAATCAGCACCACACTGAACCGTATACTGCAGTCCCCGGTGGATCCGGATGATAAAAAAATAAGCAAAATAAAGGAATCAATTGCCAGCTACCGCAACGTTGCCCTTTTGCTCCTCAATCCCAGGGGTGAAGTGCTCTTTAGCTCAGCTCAGGGGGCGGCACTACGCCCGGCAGTGAATTCAGCAGATTTTAGCGAGCACAGCCGCGCACGGGATGTCTTTCTCTGGACGGTGGAGGATCCTGCGGGACCGATGGATACCGGGTCCGAAATGAAGATGGAAACATACAGGATTATCGCCTCCTCTGGTCAGGCGATATTTCAGGGCAAACAGCAGAACTATGTCATGCTGACTGGCCTATCCATTAATTTCCATCTCCATTACCTCGATGCGCTGAAAAAGAACCTGATTGCGATTGCCGTCGTGATAAGCCTGTTGATTGTTCTGATCATTCGAATCGCTGTCCGTCAGGGGCACCTGCCCCTTCGTAATGTCAGCAATGCCATTAAAAACATCACCTCCGAGAATCTTGATGCGCGACTGGAACCGACACGCGTTCCCATTGAGCTGGAGCAACTGGTTATCTCGTTCAATCATATGATTGGAAAGATTGAGGATGTCTTTACCCGCCAGGCCAATTTCTCTGCCGATATCGCGCATGAGATCAGAACGCCCATCACCAATCTGGTGACGCAGACTGAAATCGCACTGAGTCAGGATCGAACACAGAGGGAACTTGAGGATGTCCTCTATTCCAGTCTTGAAGAGTATAACCGGATGACCAAAATGGTCAGCGATATGCTGTTCCTGGCACAGGCAGATAATAATCAGCTGATACCTGACAGGGTCATGTTTGACCTCAGAGCGGAAGTCATGAAAGTCTTCGAGTTTTTCGAAGCCTGGGCCGAAGAACGCAATATCACGCTCAAATTTAACGGGATGCCCTGTCTGGTCGAGGGAGATCCACAAATGTTTAGAAGAGCGATCAATAATCTGTTATCCAATGCCCTGCGTTATACCCCTGAGGGACAGGCAATCACCGTCTCAATAAGAAAACAGGGGAGCTTTTTTGACCTTGTGATTGAAAATCCGGGGAAACCAATCCCTGAAGAGCATTTATCAAGGCTGTTTGACCGTTTTTATCGGGTGGATCCGTCCAGACAACGAAAAGGAGAAGGCAGCGGCATCGGTCTTGCGATTGTGAAGTCAATCGTGGAAGCACATCACGGAAGAGTGCATGTGGAATCGGATATACGCTCGACACGTTTTATTTTATCCGTACCCAGACTGGAGAAAATGATTCCGGATCCCCAACACTGAGAATAAAGATTTAAATGACAAAGATGTCATTAGCCTGTCATGCAGCAAACAGAAGCCATTCGATATAATTAGTGCAACTTATCAGGAAGGCTGGATTGCTTCATCAATACCCGGCGTCAGAGTACGCCAGGAATGAATATCCAGCCATCTCCCGGAGAAATAAGAACTGCCGAACCTGTTTAAGTTATGAAACTGAAAACACCGGTTGTACTTCCCCGGACATCATTAATTGAGAAATGGAGAGTTATCATGAAAAATATCGTATTAGCATCTTTGCTGGGCTTTGGTTTAATTTCTTCGGCCTGGGCCACTGAAACCGTGAATATCCATGAGCGCGTCAACAATGCACAGGCCCCTGCTCACCAGATGCAGTCTGCTGCGGCTCCTGTCGGGATCCAGGGGACTGCTCCCCGTATGACCGGTATGGACCAGCATGAACAGGCCATTATTGCTCATGAAACCATGACGAACGGATCGGCAGATGCGCACCAGAAAATGGTGGAAAGTCATCAGAAGATGATGGGAAATAACACAGTATCCACGACCGTCCCTTCAACGTCTTACGCGGCGATGGATGAGCATGAAAGAGCAGCGGTTGCCCATGAATTCATGAATAACGGTCAGTCCGGCCCACATCAGGCCATGGCCGAAGCGCACCGCCGCATGATCAATGTAGGCTGAATGCGACTGTAGTATCCGTGCTTTTTACCCTTTCCTTGATAGATTATTCCTTAACCGGATATGTTGTGACATTTTTGCCCCCATCAGGGGGCTTTTTTATATGACTCAGCTACAATTAACCGGTACCTACCTGAAAAGGATTTATTAAATGAAAATCAAAAACACCCTTTTTGTTATATTAATGTTATCCCTGCCAGCAATTTCTGCCGAACATTCGGAAATGAAAATGTCAGATATGCACTCATCGGCATCGTCACAGGAATATATGGCTGGCATGAAAGACATGCATGAAAAAATGATGGCCGCCGTTAATGAGCCCGATCCCGATAAGGCCTTTGCAAAAGGTATGATCGCACACCATGAAGGAGCAATAGCAATGGCTGAGACCGAGCTTAAATACGGAAAAGATCCCGAAATGAGAAAGCTTGCGCAGGACATCATTAAAGCTCAGAAAGGTGAAATCGAGCAGATGAATAAATGGCTTGGCAGTCAAAAATAAAGATTGCAAAAACGCCATGATAAGCGTAATTTTAAATCACTCCCGGGCACGGGATCCTGTTAAACGTTAAATAATTAAAACCCGATTAATTTCGGGTTTTTTATATTCTATACTCCGGTCCTTTGCTGTGGACCGGAATATATGCAGCTGCGATTATTTTAACACATTATCTCGTCATGGAAATAATGTCGCTCAGGATCTCAATCAGTTCAATTCTTTCCTGCGTTCCGTCATGATAGGTTGATCTTGAGATTATTCTTTCCGCTGTCATCTGGGGCCAGAATTTATCAAGCACATTATCGGGTTTCATTCCCACAGCCCGGCCGATTATTTTTTTAGCGTCACAGGTGTCCGTAAACGTGACTGCTACACCGGTAATTTCTTCGATCAGATCCGGGCAGAGATAGTTCTCTATTTCACGTTTGCGCGTGGCGAAGAATACCTTACCGGCTTCCTCCACTTCTTTTTTACGTTTCTGAATGGACAGAACCTGTGCAGGGTCTCCCCCAATATCGGAGTCCAGAAATACGCACCAGGGAAGCCCCAGATCGTTGGCCAGATTTAAGGTAACCCAGTGTTTGACGCTCCCGCATCCTCCTATGAGGACTGGCACAATTTTCACGTCCTCAAGAGAGGCTGGCAGCACACCTGATTGTTTAAATGAACTGGCCGCATGCCTCAGGAAAGTGACATCCGACTTTCCTTCTACCAGAACAATGCCTTTAGCCCTTTCCATACCAGTCTCTGGCAACACCCCCAGGCTTTCAGTTGCTTCCTTCAGCACATCGTCATCCGGCATTTTTACAACGGGTTCACCTGTCTCATTTCTGGTGACATAACGTACTGAATCGCCACGGATAATCTAGACACTTCCGAGCCGTTGATAATACTGTTTTTCATATTCTGTCGGTGACATCTGTTCGCTAGAACCATGCCGACGCTTACTGTTATAAAACATTTCGATGTAATCAAAAATATCACTGCGGGCTTCTTCT
>NZ_LXEU01000063.1 GCF_001654985.1 Kluyvera georgiana ATCC 51603 | reverse complement strand
ATGGCGATTCAATATCCGTTTCCAGAGGTTAAACGGATTTACCACCCGAAGGTATCCTCTCTCAGGCTGCGAGGATTTTCCGGTCACCCGAAGGTGTTTCTCTCAGACCGGTAAAACGTTGGCTGGCAGTCACCCGAAGGCGCTCCTCTCAGACTGCCGGAGCATTAGCTGGTTGCATGTAGCAACAAGTAAGCCTGTCTATTTTCAGAGCAAATAGTGATTATGTCAACCTGGGTATCAAATGGGTATACCTATTAAATACTATCCAGTTTATTGGTAGAATATAAATAAGTTACCACTTAAATGATACCGATTGGAATGTGACTATTTTAATGTTACTGCCGGAGGAACTTTGTTTATATTTGGATATCTTCGTGCTTCAACTCAGGAACAGGATGCACTGCGTGCAAAATCGAGGCTCAAGGACTTTGCTCAACAACACAATCATCGCATTGCTGGCTGGTATGTTGAAAATGCTTCAGGCGCAGCATTGCACCGACCGGAACTGATGAGACTGCTTCAGGATACAGAGCCAGGGGATGCGATACTTATAGAACAAGTAGATCGGCTTTCACGCCTGGATGATAATGGCTGGGAATCTTTAAAAAAGATGATTAATGAGAAATCGCTTTCAATAATAAGCCTTGATTTGCCTACAAGTCACATTGCCCTGTCCACACCATCAGCTTATGACTTTACTCATAGTATGCTCCGGGCAGTGAATAATATGATGCTGGACATGTTAGCTGCTATCGCCCGTAAAGATTATGAAGATCGTCGCAGAAGGCAGATGGAAGGAATTACAGCCGCCAAGGAAAAAGGGAAATACAGGGGGAGGCTAGCAGATAAGGAAAAACATGAGTTAATTAGAACGCTTCGCAAGAAAAACGGAAAATCAATAAATGAAACGGCAAGGCTCGCCGGCGTTTCACGCATGACAGTTATTCGAGCATGTAAAGATACGGATTGAAATTTAGAAAAGCCACAGCCCTGAATGAGCTGTGGCGCTACGTCCTGAAAATTCAGTAAAGAAACAACTTATTCTGTTTCACCGCGAAAATAAACTTGTTTAATATAACGACCACGGCCATCTCCATGCCCCAAATCCATCGATACTAATGCTTCAGCTTCGTCGCGGCTCATTCCATTTTTAATATGATGATTTACAGCATCACGTGAATAAGCGTAACGCAAACTATGCGGGGCATTTTTACCATTCATCCCTGCCTCTCGTACAATATTTCGGTAACGATCTATTGCAGTATGCAGAGAAGGTTTATCAATCAGTTTTCCGTTATGTTCACTGACATAATGAATTGCCTTATCAAGAATTGATAAAACTTTTTCACGATTGAAAACTGTTGTTTCTCTCGGCCGCCCGCCTTTAGTCCCGAAAACAACACGGACACGCTCATTATTGTTAATCAATGACTGCTTCCATGTTTTTAACGACTTTGCGGACTGCACGGTTTCTTCTGTTCTCAATCCAAGGTATCTTGAAAGTTGTACCGCGAGCGCAACACCTTCATCTTTTTTAAGCGCAAAATTCACAACCGCATTAAGTTTTTCATCTGTAATAGGAAGTTTAGTGCCATCCCGGTTAGCACCAGAAATTCCCAGGGCCTGATTACTCAGGCTGGTATGATTGGGATCGGCCAGTTTATTTCTTCCTGCTGATAATAAAACAGAGCGGATAGCAGACATCTCATTCTGTAACGTCCTGAGAGACAAACTGTCTGCCTTCCTGCTCTCAATATATTTTTCAATATGGGAAGTTTTGATATGTTTTACGTCCCTAATCTGAATATTCAGTTCAGACAGACGTTCAGAAAAACGTTCTGCAATTCTTGAGCGGTCAGCCACAGTTTTATAACTTCCCCTTCCCTGACGAGCAAGTGTGACAAGTTGTTTGCACAGCTGTTTACTGAATCTGGACATTCCTATATCTCCACAGGGATACACGTCCCTCGGCTTGTAAATAAGCGGACGGATCTGTACCCCAGTAATTCATCCCCGACGACACGGTTGCTTTTGCGCTTCCTGCGTCTCAACTGGTATCTGTGCATCGGGGCGGCGAATTGTTGAGTTCTTGCGAGGCACCCCAGATCTCTGATCTGTTTGCTGCTTATGCAGAGCTGACTTACGTCAAGCTGCCTCCAACACTACTGTTCGTAGTGTCGCCATCGATACCGAGTCGATTTCCTCCTTACTGATAATTGAACGTTCAGACGGCCTTCCGTCGTGCTTACGTTGATGTAAAAGTGAGTTTAATACCGTACTAACACGGACTACATGTTGGTCAGATGGTAGTAAAACGTTGAAAACCACGTCGTACGTGGGTTGAGACGTTATGCGCTGCGCGCGTCACTTGGTAGTGTCTTCGCCACTTCACAAGTGACGCCGCGCAGCTTCGTGCTCCTAATGCAACTCCGTAAGCGGCCAAATGTGCCAAATGGCCTTATCCGTCGATGCAAAAGTCGTACGAAACTCAGGGCGTATCCCTGGCAAGAATCATAACGTAGTGAAAGATCAGAGCCTGATTCAGCTCCTTTAATGACAATTCAACATCAGGAAGATGTGAATCATTGAGGCGTTAGCCGGCCAGTTTTTGGTCGGTGACCTTATCCACATTAGTGGCCCCCGTTTTCAAAGGTTAAACGGGTTTACCGCCATAAGGCGTCCCTCTCAGGTATGTGGGACATTAGCTGGCAGTCACCCGAAGGCGCTTCTCTCAGACCGCTGAAGCATTGGCTGGTAACCGCCCGAAGGCACCCCTCTCAGGTTACAGGGGTTTTGGATGGTCGCCGTAGCGACTTCTAATGCACTGGTGATGTTAGCAACGCCTCAGATGATCGTCAACTTTCTTATATTATTCATTGTTAGGGTCTGCATATATCACCATTCCAACAGACATTAGATCCTCAACGTCATTAGCAAGAAAAGGTATAAAAGATTTGCTTTGAATTTTTTCTACTATACCTTGCCCAACGACTATAGGTACGTATTGATAGCCAGGAAAAATATCATTTGGCTTACCTACCAGCACACCTCCAGTATATTCATGGCAATCAGGAAATACATTTGAAAGAGTACTCAGATATGAAATATCAATCAAATGACCAGTATCTGTTGTATACCAGGCATGAAGATTTAGAGCAGGCGTCTCAGAAAAATCTTCGGGCTGAAATCCCTTGCTGGACCATTTTTCAAATTCATCATATGTGGGATTATAAAGCCATTTATCTCCCTTCCATAATTGACCGACTGTCGTCCAAATTTTACAGCCAAGTGCGGATTCAAAATATGGCTGAAGGAAATGACACCACTTGAGACATTGCCCTGCTGAAAAAGAGAAGCTATCCACTTCTGCTTCATGACACACTTTTGCCATCATATTATGATAATCCAATTCACCATCCTTCAAATCCGTTATTGAACCTTCATTAAAGCCCAGCCCTTTTGTAAATTTTAATGCATGCTCAAAGTTGGCTCTGTAATCCAGAGTTTCGTCACACTCTATAATTCGGCCTTTATATTTATTATGGAAATAGGACAAGAGATTAAACACACTTACTCCTTATAGATTTATGAGTGCGGATATAGCAATATCCACACCCTTAATAATTAGTTACTTCCCTTCAGCTACATTCTTAATATTTTGCATTAAATCCTGCAAGCCGCTACTTGCGAGTCTTTGCTTTGAAGAAGAACTGTACGTTATATGAATACGACTACCTGACCCATTTTTTTCTAGCTCAATAGTTAGGTGATCATCATAGTCGCCCCAATCTGAGCCCATTTTATAATAACTTCCAGTCATCGCATCCCATTCCTGATTACTATCGGTAATTGCGCTGGCAGTCCATTCGCCATCGTTATTTTTTTCTCTAATTGATCTCAGTTCATCATTAGAGATAAACTTAAACTTCCTTTTAATTCTTGCTGCTGCAGTATCAACATCTACTGGTACAGTATAACTTTTAGAGGTCGATTCTTTTTTTTCTGAAGGAGATACTTTCATACGCTGCTCATCATTTCCTGAGGAGTTACCTCTCAGGGAATTCATTATTCCTGAGGCACCATCACTGATTTTCTGGTTTGTAGTTGCTATATCATTCATACTACAAGCTGTTACGAGAACAGGTAGTATTAAAATAGTATATAGACCCTTCATATTCCTTTTTTCTCCCTATTTTTACCGTGAAAATAACAGCTTTAGTACGACTTACTATTCCGTCACATTGTAACAGACTGTAAAACCCTGCCGTATTGTATAATGAAAGTCAATGATGAGGTATACCAAATGGCTGGGCGTAAAAAGGAAGCTCACTTCACTTTAATTATATCACTTAGCTTAGTCGTGAAGGCGGGGGAAAGCCTTTCTCTGCGCATCTTCCAGCCCATAGATGCATCTTTAATACCTTGCCCTGCAAACCAAACAGAGCCTTTGCCTGAATGGTTAATGCTGTCTATTAATGTCATCAGCTCTTCGCTGTTACGATGAGGCTGAAAGTCATCAAAAAGGGTCAATTGAGATACGGCAGCGCTTCGGAAATCAGTGAGCATCACGCCAGCACGATGATAACGGTGCCCTGGTACAAATATCGTATCAAATGCCTTTATAGCCGCGTTAATGATATCCCGTGAATCCTGAGCGGGTACAGCAAGCTCTGTTACCGCCTGATTCTTATAAAACACCTCATTTTCTGAGAAAGGGCTGGTACTGATGAAAACTGCTACCCGTTTACAAAATTGATGCTCTGCACGGAGTTTTTCTGCTGCACGTTCAGCATGAGCGCAAATGGCCTGATGCAGGCTGACTTCGTCCGACGGTTTTTCTCCAAAAGATCGGGAGCATATGATTTGTTCTTTTGGGGCAGTAAATTCTTCTAAACCGAGGCAAGGAATACCGTTCAGCTCTCTGACCGTGCGCTCAACAACTACTGAGAACTGTTTACGAATGAATGAAGGCGACAGCTCAGCCAGCTGAAGTGCATTGTTAATGCCCATAAACTGTAATTTTTTACCCAGCCGCCGTCCTATACCCCAGACCTCCTCAACTGGTACTAAAGCCATTAACTTACGCTGACGCTGTCTGTCACTGAGATCTACCACACCTCGCGTTGCGGGCCAGCGCTTACTTGCATACTGAGCCAGTTTGGCGAGCGTTTTTGTAGGGCCTATTCCCACTCCCACAGTCAGATGTGTTCTTCGCTTAATCTGATCACGTATCTGATGGCCAAACACCTCAAGCGATAACAGATTACGCATACCCGTAAGATCACAAAAAGCTTCATCGATACTGTAAATTTCCACACGCGGAGTCAGTAACTGCAAAATAGTCATCACTCTGTCTGACATATCAGCATTTATGTGGAATACAATTTCAACAGCTTAATTAGTAACCGACTCAAAGCACGCGCGCTTTAGGTATGTCAGACCAGCGCGTGGTCCAAGCAGGGCTTAGCATTTCACGTTTCATTTTCCATTCGGTATTAATGCCCTGGCCCGCAAACCATACATTTCCCATTCCGGACTGGTTGATATCATCCAGTACCTTCATCAGCTGTGCGCTATTGGCCCGCGGCTGGTTATCTTCAAACAGATTGAGCTGGCTTACACCGTTTGGAGTGAAGTTATCAAGCATGATACCTGCTTTCATGTACCTTCGACCCTCAAGCCAGATACGGTCAAGTGATCGCATCGCAGATTCAATAATGTCACGCGTGTCCTGTGTTGGCAGCGTCAGTTTCTCACCAGCGCTGTTCCCGTAAAAAACCTCACCGTTTGCGTGTGGCGACGTCCGGATAAACACACCGATGTTGCGACAGTACTGACGTTCCCCGCGCAGTTTTTCCGCTGCGCGCGCAGCGTACTGACACAGCGCCTGCTGCATAGCGACTTTTGAGGTAATTCGCTCGCCGAAGCTGCGGCTACAGACAATCTGCTGTTTTGCCGGTGGCAGCTCTTCGAGCGGAATACATGATTCACCGTTCAGCTCGCGTACGGTGCGCTCCAGCACCACGGAAAAGTTATCGCGAATGAACTTCGGACGCGCGCGTGATAGCTGCAGAGCAGTTTCGATGCCCATAAGGTTGAGTCGTTTACCGATACGCCGTCCCACGCCCCATATTTCCTCAACGGGCTGGTTAGCCAGCAGGGTTTCAGTACGTTTCGGATTACCTGGCGTAAGCGCCAGTACGCCGCGAAACTGCTTCCACTCCTTGCCCGCCCACTGGGCCGATTTTGCCAGTGTTTTGGTCGGCCCCATGCCGATACCGACGGTGAGACCCGTTGTGGTAAAGACATGCGCACGCAGGCGACGGCCAAAAGTTTCGAAGTTCTCACAGCCGTCAATACCGGTGAGATCCAGAAACATCTCATCAATGCTGTACTGCTCGACGCGTGGCGTTATCTCTTCAAGCGCGGTCATTACTCTCTGGCTGAGGCTGTGATAAAGCGCGTAATTGGAGCTGAACACGTGCACCTTTTCCGGATAATCCTGTGTTTTTACCTCAAACCATGGCGCACCCATTTTGATGCCAAGCGCTTTTGCGCCAGCGGAGCGTGCAATGACGCATCCGTCGTTGTTGCTGAGCACTAGCACAGGTCTGCCACGCAGGTCCGGGCGGAACAGCGTCTCGCAGCTGGCATAGAATGAATTAACGTCAGCCAGGCCGAACATGGACATCATGATCTCCGCCGTGTGTAGATAACCCGCACATATCAGTTTCTCCGGCGCGGAGTGTGCACGAAGTGCGCCACTACGCCGAAAATTTCCAGGGTATCCGGGTCTGGGATAATAACAGGATAGGCGGGATTCATCGGCTGCAATACCGGCCCTTTCTGGGTAATAAGAAGGCGCTTGACCGTAAATTCGCCGTACAGTACAGCGATAACCACGTCGCCGTGCTCAGGCCTGAGTGCCCGATCGACTATCAGCAGATCGCCGTCGTAAAGTCCTATATCCTGCATGCTGTTGCCCTGTGCGCGCAGGAAAAAGGTGCTTGCCCTGTGGGCTATTAGATATTCGTTTAAGTCGAGTTCCTGCTCCGCATAGTCCTGGCAAGGAGAGGGAAAACCGCAGGGTACGCGTTCCAGGAAAAGGGGCCTGTAGCTGGGCGGCGGATTATCCGCCGGGTGCATCAACTCAAAGGCGTGAAACATAGCAAAAATCCCTGTCAAAATGCTGTACGTATTTACAGTAGTATTGTCTGACTTTACGGACGAAGCAAGAAGCGTGGGGCGACACAAATATCATTAAAATAATGGACTATTGATTTATTTGAATTTATAGCGGAACGACAGCTCGTAAAACAAGCAGCTATCAGGACTTTCTGTGTCAGGGCATGTTAAAAATTTATTTTGATTCAGGAAAGATCTTACTTAGTCTGTTCAGTACTTCACTTATGCCCCTGCTGACAATCCGATCCTCCCGCATCACTGTCCCCAGAGTCCGGTGAAGCGATGGCGTTACTGAGTAAAGACTGAGACCCTGCCTTTCTTCATGACTTGCAACGGACATACGGGGAACGATGCTGTAACCCAGGCCGGAACGAACCATCCTTTTAATGGCTTCAATACTGCCAAGCTCCATAACCGGGCTGACAGTATGCCCTGCATCGCTGAACCATCCGTCAATCAGATCGCGTGTGGCACTTCCGGGTTCAAATACAATCAGCGGCAGTGGCAAAAGGGTATCAGGAGACAGCGGTTTTGCACTCTGCTCCGAGGTGTCCTTTTCCATGATTACAACAAACTCATCCGTACCCAGCGGGCTGACACTCAGGCATTTACCGGCTGCCGGCAGCGTTACCAGACCAATATCTATACGGTTTTCCTCCACTCCCCGTACAATATCTGAAGTATTGCCTGTGCGTACATCCACCTTCAGCAGGGGATGGGTCTGTCGAAGTTGCTGCAGTAAGTGAGGTAGCAGATGGATACAGGCTGTTGCGCCTGTGCCGACAGTAACGGTGCCGGTTATTTCGTCTGAATGCAGGGAAACCGCTTCAACCGCTCCGCTTACCACCGCATCAATTTTCATGCAGTGTTCAGCGAGAGTCAAACCGGCAGTCGTTGGTCTTACTCCCCGGCTGGTTCGCTCAATAAGCCTGACCTTAAGCGTCTGCTCCAGCTGTCTTATCTGCAGGCTCACTGCCGGTTGCGACAAGCCAAGTACTTCTGCCGCCCCCGAGAAACTGCCCCGGCTGATGACCAGCCTGAAGGTAGCCAGATGATCGAGGTTCAGTGTTGCCATGCCAAAGTTTTCCTCATAACGCTGATAAGCCCTGCTGCCTGTCTGAAATGATTCATCCGGGTTAGTCTCTGTTTCTGATCTGAAAGGGAGCTGTACTGATGGAAATAACCGAAGCAGATGAACGACATATTCCCGCTATACAACAGATTTATGCTTATCACGTATTACACGGCACCGCCACTTTTGAAACCGAACCGCCGGGTGAGGCTGAAATGGCAGCCCGGCTGAAAAAGGTACATGCAGCAGGACTGCCCTGGTTGGTGGCGGTTGACGGAGGAATTGTTCGAGGATACTGCTATTTGTCTCTATACCGGGAACGGTGCGCCTATCGCTTTACTCTGGAAGACTCTGTATATGTTGATGCCACGTATCAGGGGCGGGGCATTGGAAAAATGCTGCTATCCCGTGCAGTAGGATGGGCAGAAGCCCGTGGTTTTCGGCAACTTGTAGCGGTGGTGGGGAACAGTGAAAATACTGCCTCCCTTGCTCTTCACCGCGCTGCAGGCTTCAGCATCACTGGCACCCTCAGGTCTGTAGGATTCAAGCATGGGCGCTGGCTCGATACGGTTATCCTGCAGCGTACGCTCGGGCATGGCGACGCTACGCTTCCGGAAAGTACAGAATGACACAAGGATATCTGACAGGCCGCACCATTTTCTGCATCGGCATGACGCAGCTTATCAACTGGGGTATTACGTTCTACATGCCGGGTGTCTTCGGAGCCGCCATCATGGCGGAAACAGGCTGGTCTTCCGGTGAGACATTCTCCGGCCTGAGCGTTGCCATGCTCGTTATGGGGCTGGTTTCACCGCTTATCGGTCCCGTAATGGCCCGTACCGGTGGACGCACCCTGATGATGGCGGGAACTTTGGCTATAACCATCGGGTGTTTTCTGATGGCGTTTACCTATTCAACATTAGCGTGGGATGCCGTCTGGATCCTGACAGGCGCGGGCATGCGGCTTGCTCTGTATGACGCCGCTTTTGCCATGCTTGTGGAAACCGCAGGCGCAGAGGCTCGCAAGGCAATCTCTCTGGTCACCCTGCTGGGCGGTCTCGCGTCGGCCGCTTTCTGGCCTGCTGGCGCAGCGCTTCTTCACGTCACCGACTGGCGGCATGCCGTCATCATTTATGGCTGTGCGGGCCTGCTGAGCCTGTTTTTTTTAACTGCCGTTCCGGCAGGCAGTCGGGTAAAACTTCCCGTAACAGGGCGATCCGGCCATTCGGCTGACGCAACAGCAACATCAGAGGACACAAAAGCACTCATCAGCGGCCTGTGGTATGCCACTCTGATAGCGTTGATAAGCTTTGTCTCCACCGGCGTGTCCACACATTTTCCCCGGATACTGGCCTCTTATGGCGTGCCTGCTCTGGCTGGCATGCTGTGGGGAGTGGGGCAGTTAGGTGCCCGTCTGCTGGGTGTAGTTTCAGGTGCACGAATCTCCGCGATACGCCTGAACCTTATAACCGGTATCCTGCTTCCCCTCTGTTTTCTGACCGGCCTTGCAGGCAGCATTACTCCTGTGGCTACAGCCTTTTTCGTTCTGGGCTATGGGGCCGTAAACGGACTGAATACGATCGTGAAGGCCGTACTTCCTCTTGTGCTGTTTGATCCGCAGCAGTACGCCCGCAAAACAGGAATACTGATGTCGCCGGCATTTTTTCTCGCGGCACTGGCTCCGTCTGCGTATGCCATACTGCTGGAGCGCTACGGTATACCCGGCACGCTGCTTTTTTCCTTCATCCTGACCCTGATCATTACGGCGATTTCTGTGGTCCTCTGGCAGCGTCATTCTGGCTCTGTTGTGCAGAACCGGGACCATGGAGCATCTACCCTTCACGAAAAAAATGTTTGACGGCTTCCATATTTCTATTATTCTGGAAATATAGTTAAAGGAGGCCGCATGGATTTACACACCGCAGCAAACGCACTTCGAGAACTGGGCCACCCGACACGTCTCCGCATATACCGGGAGCTGGTCAGGGCTGGTCATGAAGGCCTGCCGGTTGGCGAACTGCAGAAGCACCTTGAGATTCCTGCCTCCACGCTCAGCCATCATCTTTCAGCGCTGATGTCCGCTGGACTCATAAGCCAGGAACGGCAGAGTCGTACCTTGTTCTGCAGACCTTGCTATGCGCAGCTTGAGCAGCTGATGGCTTTTCTCACTGAAGAGTGCTGCGCCGGTGGCAGTAGCTGCAGCCTGTCTACCGAGATTTCCCATAAAGAGACTCCATTGTGAATAACGTGAATGATGCCCTGAACAATATCGATCTGACACTCCTGGATACGCCCCTTTCGGAAGAGAAATTAAAGGCCGAAGAGGTGGCGCATCCGCCCCGCATACTGATGCTCTACGGTTCGCTTCGGGAGCGCTCTTACAGCCGACTCACCACGGAAGAGGCCGCACGGCTGCTGACGGCCATGGGCGCGGAGGTGAAGTTATTCAATCCGTCCGGCCTGCCGCTGCCGGATGATGTACCTGAGACGCATCCGAAGGTCGCAGAGCTGCGCCAGCTAGTGCTCTGGTCTGAAGGGATGGTCTGGTGCTCTCCTGAGCGTCACGGTGCCATGACCGGCATCATGAAGACGCAGATTGACTGGATACCGCTGACGTCCGGGGCGGTCCGGCCCTCGCAGGGGAAAACCCTTGCTGTCATGCAGGTCAGCGGAGGCTCACAGTCTTTCAACGCCGTAAACCAGATGCGTATTCTTGGGCGCTGGATGCGGATGATCACTATCCCGAACCAGTCATCCGTTGCAAAAGCCTGGGCCGAGTTTGATGAGGACGGCCGCATGAAGCCTTCTCCGTATTATGACCGCATAGTGGACGTCATGGAGGAACTGATGAAGTTCACCCTGCTGACGCGCGGTCGTAGTGGTTATCTCACCGACCGCTACAGCGAAAGGAAGGAGAGTGCTGCGCAGCTCTCTGAGCGGGTAAACCAGCGCAGCATATAAAAAAGCCGGCATCTGCCGGCTTTTTCACATTTTCCCTGTCACAGCCAAGGGAAACATCAGTGGCTGACGCGATTCCCTTGCTCATCAATGACTGCTTCGCCGTCCTCTTTGGTAAACGCTCCCTTCTGCGGGTCCGGCAGTATGCCCAGAACCACTTCGGAGGGGCGGCAGAGCTTCGTTCCCAGCGGCGTCACCACCACCGGACGATTAATGAGGATCGGATGAGCCAGCATCGCATCGAGCAGTTCTTCATCGCTGAACCGGTCTTCAGCCAGGCCGAGCTGCTCGTAGGGATCGGTATTTTTACGCAGCAGGGCACGCACGCTAATGTCCATGTCCGTAATCAGCTTTTTCAGCTCGTCGCGCGACGGCGGTGTTTCCAGATACAGAATCACCGTGGGCTCGGTGCCGCTGTTGCGGATAAGCGCCAGGGTATTGCGGGACGTCCCGCAGGCCGGATTGTGATAAATGGTAATGTCAGTCATGAGCGTTACTCCATAAAGGCGCTGCACAGGCACAGCTCCGGGGTTAAGGTTAAACAGACAGGCGCAGGGCCAGCGCAGCCAGCGTCACAAACAGTACCGGCAGGGTCATCACGATGCCCACGCGGAAGTAGTAGCCCCAGCTGACGGTTATGTTTTTCTGTGCCAGGACGTGCAGCCACAGCAGGGTAGCGAGGCTACCGATAGGGGTGATTTTCGGACCGAGGTCGCAGCCGATGATGTTGGCGTAAATCATCGCCTCCTTCACCACGCCCTGAGCGGTGCTGCCGTCAATGGAGAGCGCGCCAACCAGCACGGTAGGCATGTTGTTCATGACTGATGAAAGCGCCGCCGTCAGAAAGCCGGTGCCGAGCGTTGCGCCCCAGACGCCATGCTCGGCAAACCGGTTCAGGGCGGCAGAAAGGTAATCAGTTAGCCCGGCATTGCGTAGTCCGTATACCACCAGGTACATGCCCAGCGAGAAGATAACGATCTGCCAGGGCGCACCTTTCAGTACCTTTCCGGTATCAATCACATTGCCTTTCCGGGCTACCAGCCAGAGAATAAACGCCGCCACCGCGGCCACAAGGCTGACCGGCACGCCGAGTGGTTCGAGGGCAAAGAAGCCGATCAGCAGCAGGATGAGAACAATCCAGCCGGTTTTAAAGGTACGCGCATCGCGAATGGCCTCACGCGGCGCCTTCAGCTTCGCCAGGTCGTAAGTGTCCGGGATGTCCCTGCGGAAAAACAGGTGCAGCATCACCAGCGTGGCGGCCACGGACGCGATATTCACCGGCACCATCACCGAGGCATACTCGCTGAAACCCAGTTTAAAGAAGTCTGCCGTGACGATGTTGACCAGGTTTGACACGATGAGCGGCAGGCTGGAGGTATCGGCGATAAACCCGGCCGCCATCACAAACGCCAGCGTGGCCCCGGGGCTGAAGCCCAGCGCCAGCAGCATGGCGATAACGATCGGCGTCAGAATTAGCGCGGCTCCGTCATTGGCAAACAGCGCCGCCACTGCCGCACCCAGCAGAACGATATACGTGAACAGCAGCCGGCCCCTGCCGCCTCCCCAGCGGGAAACGTGCAGCGCGGCCCATTCAAAAAAGCCGGACTCATCGAGCAGCAGGCTGATAATGATGACCGCAATAAACGTGGCCGTGGCGTTCCAGACAATCTGCCAGACCACCGGAATATCCCCGATTTGTACTACGCCGGTCAGCAGCGCCAGCGCGGCGCCGATAACGGCACTCCAGCCAATACTGAGTCCTTTCGGCTGCCAGATAACCAGTACCAGCGTCAGAATAAAAATCGCACCCGCCAGAAACATACCCTCTCCTTCTTAATTATAACTGCCCGTTGAAGCGGGCTGCTAACTGTACCCTGTAAATATATGCGTTTAATCGAATGTGTTTAGATAAAATTTTTACATGCAGACAGCTTTGCCGTTGGTGGTTGCGTTATCACGCTCAGCCTGCTGACTGAGATGAAGAATTTCATCCCGCTGACACAGATATGCCTGCTCAATGACCGCTGCTGCCCACGCAGGCATGTGTGGCGATAACCGGTAATGGATCCACTTGCCGTCGCGCCTGTCGATAAGCAGTCCACTCTCTCTGAGCAGGGCCAGGTGCCGCGATATTTTTGGCTGTGTTTCTTTCAGGATAGATACAAGCTCGCAGACGCAAAGCTCCCCTTTTTCGCGCAACAACAGCACCAGGCTGAGCCGGGTTTCGTCAGAAAGATTCTTAAAAAGTTGCAGGGGCAGCAGTGACGGCATAATTTCTCCTTCGTGGCGGACAGCAACAAGTCTCGTCTGCTGCAGACGAAAGGTCAACTTTATATTTATAAATTCATATATGTTTTGACGTGCTTACAGGCTTTTCAGTACAGCTTAATGAGGGAATAGCGGTTAAACGATATCACACAGATTTTAACGGCAGCACACTTTCAGCTGCCTTAATGGTCGGGCATGACGAAGTAACATCACAAAAAAAGCCTGTTTCTTTAGTGAACCGTTCTACTTATGGCAGAAAGCAGCATCAGTAAGAGTGGCTTCCGGCCAGATGACCTGCAGTGATAACCGGCACGATATCCTCAGGCTCTTCTGCCTGCTCCAGTTCGCGCAGAATACCGCAGTCCCGTGTTGCCCGGTTGGCATTGCAGTGGCTGTGGAGCTCAAATAGTTGTTTTTCCAGCATATTTAGTTCACGAATACGGGCCTGAACGTGGTTCAGATGTTCATTTATCAGGGCATTAACCGTACCGCAGTCTGCGTCTGGCTGGCTGCGCGCCTGCAGCAACACCCGGATTTCTTCATGGGTCATATCGAGCGCCCGGCAGCGCCGGATAAACATAAGCCTTTCGAGATGTGCGCTATCGTAATGGCGGTAGTTATTAGTCTGGTCCCGCAATGCGGCCTGCAGAAGCCCCTCTCGCTCATAATAACGTACCGTCTCTACAGGACATCCCGCCTGGCGGGCCAGTTCACCAATTTTCATATCACACCTCTTCTGAGCTTGACCCTGTAGTTACATCAGGGTCTTTAATGCCAGTATACGTTATGAACGGGATAAAAAAATGAGTGACTGCTGCAGTAATAAAAAATGTGGATCAGCCGCAACCGGAGAGGAGGCGTCTGTTAAAAATACCGCCACTGCCCCGACTGAGGCTTCAGGGAAAATGCCACCAAAAACGACTCAGACCACACCGGCCTGTTGCAGCACCGGGAGCTGCTGCTCAACGGACGGCCTGAGCCAGATGTCCGAACCGGTTGCAGAGCTTCCCCGCAACGATGACGTTCAGACGCGTCTGCGCATCATGCAGATGGACTGCCCGACGGAGGAGACGCTCCTCCGAAAAAAACTGGCAAAATTACCTGCCGTCAGCAATCTTGAATTCAATCTGATACAGAGGGTGCTTACCGTGACCCATACACCGCAGGCGCTGGAACCGGTTCTGCAGGCGGTGCGCTCGCTGGGTTTTGACCCGGAACCGATTGATAAAGCAATGCAGCCTGAAGGCAGCTGCTGCTCAGGCCGTGAGGCGGAAAATACCGGCGGTTCCTGCTGCTCGCCTGCCCCTGTCACATTCGGTGAGCTGCAGACGCAGCAGGTGACCGCTGACGGGGTGCGTACCAGTATCAGGATCATGCAGATGGACTGCCCGGTTGAAGAGGGCATGATCCGTAAAAAGCTGGACGGCATGTCAGCCGTCAAGGAACTGGATTTCAATCTTATGCAGCGTGTACTGACGGTGGTTCACGCACCGGATACGCTGGAGCCGGTTCTGGCCGCCATTCGTTCTCTGGGCTTTGAACCTGAACTTCCTGACAGTAATGGCCGGCACGCGGTCACTGAGGAAAAGAAAAAACACTGGTGGCCGCTCGCGCTTGCCGGTGTGGCGGCAATCGCCGCCGAAGCCATGCACTGGGCGGGCATGCCGGAATGGCTGGAAGCGGCTCTTGCTCTGGCTGCCGTTGCGGCCTGTGGCCTGTCCACGTACAAAAAAGGCTGGATTGCTCTTCGCAACGGCAACCTGAATATCAACGCCCTGATGAGTATTGCCGTCACCGGGGCGCTGGCGCTCGGACAGTGGCCTGAAGCCGCCATGGTAATGGTGCTGTTCACGATTGCGGAACTGATTGAAGCGAAATCTCTTGATCGCGCCCGCAATGCCATCGGCTCTCTGATGAAGCTGACGCCTGAAACGGCCACGGTTCAGCAACCGGACGGCTCCTGGAAAGAAACTGAGGCCAGGTCTGTATCCCTTAACAGCGTGGTCAGGGTAAAACCGGGCGAGCGTATCGCTCTCGACGGCACGGTGGTCCGGGGCAGGACCGCCATTAATCAGGCACCTATTACCGGCGAAAGTCTGCCGGTGGATAAAGGGGAAGGTGACCCGGTCTTCGCCGGGACGGTCAACGGCTCCGGTGGCTTTGAGTACCGTGTAACGGCCGCTGCCGGAAATACCACGCTGGCGCGTATCATTCATGCCGTGGAGGAAGCGCAGGGGGCAAAAGCCCCTACGCAGCGCTTTGTTGATCGCTTTGCACAAATTTATACCCCTGTGGTGTTTGCTATTGCCGTCGCAGTTGCCGTTCTCCCACCGCTGATTGCAGGTGAAAGCTGGCAGGAGTGGATTTACAAGGCGCTGGTGATGCTGGTTATCGCCTGCCCCTGTGCGCTGGTCATTTCCACGCCAGTGACCATTGTCAGTGGCCTGACGGCAGCAGCCCGCCGGGGGATATTGATCAAGGGCGGCGTTTATCTTGAAGAAGGCCGAAAGCTGAAGTGGCTGGCGCTCGACAAGACCGGCACCCTGACGCACGGTAAGCCGGTACAGACGGATGCGATTATCTATACCGGGGTGGCAGAAGATGAGGGGCGCAGTCTGGCTGTGAGCCTGGCAGGTTACTCCGATCATCCGGTTTCGCAGGCTGTATCGGCGGCATCAGATGGCATTCAGCGTTATGAAGTGGAAAACTTTGAGGCTCTGCCAGGCCGCGGCGTGCGCGGCGTCATCAACGGTCAAACCTACAGTCTGGGCAATCTGAGGCTGGCTGAAGAAACGGTGCGCTGTCCGGAAGCGGTCAGGGCTGCACTAACGGAACTGGAGACCGGGGGTAAAACGGTCATCATGCTCTGTGACACTCATCAGGTGCTAGGGCTGTTTGCGGTGGCTGATACGGTGAAGGAAAGCAGCCGCGAGGCGATAAGTCAGTTGCATAGTCTGGGTGTTAAAACGCTCATGCTGACCGGAGACAATGCGCACACTGCGCAGGCCATTGCCGGTCAGGTTGGTATCGATGAGGCGCGGGGGGATCAACTGCCGGAAGATAAACTGCGTGCTGTAGAAACATTTACGGCGCAGGGCACGACCGGCATGGTGGGCGACGGCATCAATGATGCACCGGCGCTGGCCCGCGCCGATATCGGCTTTGCCATGGGTGCAATGGGCACGGATACCGCCATCGAGACTGCCGATGTGGCCCTCATGGATGATGATTTGCGTAAAATTCCGGCTTTTGTCCGACTCTCCCGGCAGACGTATAACATTCTGGTTCAGAATATCGTTATGGCTATTGGGATCAAGGCAGTGTTCCTGGCCCTGACCATTGCAGGTATGGGGACCATGTGGATGGCCGTATTCGCGGATGTGGGGGCAAGCCTGCTTGTCGTGGCAAACGGTCTGCGCCTGTTGCGTAAGTAACCTGTCTGGCTGCTCTTCCGGTAAAGACAGGCACCTGAAAATAGCCGCTAATCTGCACTCCGATAAAGGAAGAGAGTATGAAACCGCGTAACATGATTTTATTGCTGATGCTCGCAGTCGTGTTTCCGGCAACGGCTGCGCAGGCAGTACACGGAAACCATGCCGGAATGTCACCGTCTTCTGAGGCCTATATGGACGGCATGAATAATATGCACGAAGGAATGATAAAGGCCGTACAGGACCCGGATGCAGACAGGGCATTTGCCAGGAGCATGATTGAACATCACAAAGGAGCCATTGCCATGGCCGAAACGGAACTCCGTTATGGTAAATCACCGGCAATGCGGAAGATGGCTGAAAGCATTATCAGCGCCTAGAAAGAAGAAATACGGCAGATGGAAGTATGGCTCAGTAAATAAGCTCTTTTTTATTACTTTCGTTACGGCGTAGCAGCTCCTTACTACGCCGTCCTTCACACACATAAAGTGAATTCCGGTCAGGGCCTGCTACAGAATACGTGGGATATCTGTTTTCATAAGAGCGGCGTTCAGTTTTTCCACATCACCTTCTATTACTTCTTTCTCATCGGGCGTCAGTGGCACTTCTTCAAGATAATGTTTTACCGATGCCTTACTTTCCAGTAACAGTCCTCTTGCACTTCTCTTTGGCAGATTAAAATCACATCCGATGCATGCCATACGGTGCGGGCAACTGCTCCAGAAGGGATTAGTACAGAAAGAGTCGCCCAGATCATAATATGTCGCAGGTCCCGTGAGGCTGGTTGCTGCGGGGTCATGATCAATCAGCACGCTTATCATGTGCGCTACCCGGTCAGCTTTAACAAAAGAGGCAGCAAGCTGCGTCGGGCGTATTCGAATATAATGCATGGTGGATTGCGGCGAAGAGTGTCCTGACCACTGCATCAGCTCGTATAAAGACATGCCCTGAGGAACACTGGCCAGGGCAGTTACGGCCGATGCGCGTCCCCTGTGGCTGGTAATGGGGCCCCGGCTGTCTTCCTCAGGCACTCCTGCCCGGGCACAGAGAACCGGAATAACGGTGCGGTTTATTATGTCTCTTCCCACCGGTTTGCCCCGGTACTGAAACAGAAAACGGACTTTTTCACCGGTGCGTTCATCCGTCAGAGCTGCCTGTTCTTCTGGTCGTTCTGCCAGCCAGATATCGACATACTTTTTCACCACTGCAGAAACCGGCTTAACAAAGGCTTTAGATGTCTTGCCGGCCGGCACGTTCAGATAGCAAAGAGTCCCGGCAGGAATGGTACTGCCGTCGTCCCGGTTAATATCTTCCGATTGTGGAATGATGCAGCCAGCGGTCAGGCGCATCAGCTCATTCTGACGCAGCCCTGCATGCGTCCAGATGACTGCCATAGCCTGCAGCATAGAGAGGGGGTAGTGAATTTCACTGAGCAAATCTTCCTGACGCAGATTCAGGCTTGCCCAGACCAGTTTCAGCCATACAGGATCATCAATAACACGCGGATTGACGCCCTGACGAAAGAGCGGTGTATCAGGTGTGGAGAGATGGCGGGCCGGACTGAATTTCAGACGTCCCCATTCCCAGAGTTCGTAGTCAAACATAAAACGACGAACGGCATACACGAAACCGGCACGGGAATTTGGCAGCATGGGCTCTCCGGAACGTGGAGAGCGGCGCACCCCACGTTCTGTACCCAGTGAAAGTTCATCAACCTTCATTCTTCCGATTGCAGCAATGAAGCTGGCGCAGATCTCCATTGTCCAGTCGGACGGCGAGCGAATTTCCGGATGCTCGCGGGCGAGCCACAGACCGCAGCGGAGGATAAAGCTGTACTGGCTCTCTCTGGACCGGGGCCGAAGCACCGACGTTTCTCTCCAGCGCCGGCACCACGTTACCCACTCTGTGGCAATATTTTCTGTGGGTTTTTCGTGCCACTCACGGTAATTGCGCATACGTACGGCACTTTTGAGGATGCCCATTGCGGCCAGCGCATGTGAAACTCTGCCTACTGTTCGTGCGATTCCCCGATCGTGATAATTCTGCGCGCGCCACAGGAGTTCAGTTGTGAAGCTTTCAAGCTCAGGATTATTGTTCATCATCATCAGTATGCCCAGCAGGGCTGACAGGGCGTTTTTCTGGTTCTGTCGTTTGTATCCCAGCGAGACAAGCGTATCAGTCAGCCGGTTGAGTTCCTGAATGAAAATGTCCCGGCCATAGATGGCACAGGCGTACAACGACGGAGCACCATGATGCGGCAGGTCGAACGGTGAGGGAAACGGGCCAAGATGGAAGGCAAATGCCGCAATAAGGGGCCTGCCGGAACGGTGCTGCAGGCACAACGTCAGCCACTTTTCCGAATCCCACAGCCAGCAGGGTTTCCTTGTCCGGTGTATTTCCGCCAGCACGACAGGAATGATAATCCTGACGAGTCTGTCACTCGTACCGCTGCGGGCGGCAATATCCTGAAGTGGCCGCAGTAAAGATGACAGCGGACCTTGCTTGCTCAAAGCAGAGATACGTTTGTGCCCTGTGCTTAATGCCTCAAGCTCTTCAATGCTTAACACATTATTCAGCTGATAATCTGAACGCCTGAAGGGGACATAAATTTTATGAATTCCTGTTTCTGCTTTCATCACACGGCTCCCGCCTGAAAGATAAGCCCTGCAATCTTACGGTCGGTTTCAGCGACGGCAGCAGCCATGCGGGCAGCCATATCCGTTCCCGACAGATGAATATAAATTTGTGTTGTACGTGGGTCCCTGTGCCCTGCATAAGTAGCCAGTTCATGCAGTTTCCATCCGGCCCGTGCCAGATGCGTCAGCCGGAGGTGACGAAAAGTATGCGTGGTGATGTCTGGCTGATCAGTCTCTGCCGCCCATTTCCGTACGGTTTTACTCCAGCTCCAGAAAGAGAGAGGAGCGCCGTAATTACGGTCAGAGACGGAACGGAACAAAGCACCGCCTGACCAGCCTTCCAGCCGTAGCTTTTGAAAATGGTTTGCCAGTACCGGCGCAACGTCGGCGCTATAGCAGACCATTCTTTCCCGTCTGTTTTTCGTCGTTTCTGCCCGGATGCGTATCAGGCGATGAGCCAGGTCAATGTCCTCAAGCCTCAGAGCCGTCACTTCAGTACGTCGGAGCGCCCCATAATAAGCCAGAGCAAGCATCAGTCGGTCACGCAGAGGCGCTGCAGAAACGTGTTTCAGGAACCTGAGCCACTCCCCGTCATCGGGAATAACGGGGAGTCGGTTGATACGTGGGATCAGGCCGCGTCCGGTATAAATGGCACCAGGCAAACCCGAACGGGGTAACGGGTTGAGACTGCAAATATCCTGATAAACCAGAAAGTCATACCAGAGACGAAGAGCTGAAAGGCGCAACTGGAGCGTGGCGCTTGCAACGGACGACGGCATATCAGGGAGCTGAGGTCGGATATATCCTGCAATGTCTTCAAAGGAAGCTCTTTCAGGAGCAATGTCGTGTATTTCACAGAAGGCAAAAAAATGCGTCAGGGCACTTCGATAGGCTTTAATAGTTGCGCTGGCTCTTCCTAAATTCGAAAGAATTGTAAGCCACTGCTCAGTCAGCAGAAGAGCAGATGCGGAATGCATGGAAGTGTTCACGGCCTTCCCCTTTCAGTTCATAACAACTGATTAAAGTTTATACCGAAGATGTTGCATTCCATTTAACTTACTATAAGCTGTAATTACTTGAAAATGCTACAACACCCTTTTTCTCAGCCTCACGACCAACCTTGAACCAGGGATCGCCCATTTTTAACCCAAGTGATTTTGCTGCTGAGGAACGGGCTATTATGCAGCCATCGTTATTAGACAGCACCACCACAGGTTTGCCACGGAGATCTGGTCTGAAAACTGTCTCGCAGGAAGCGTAAAATGAGTTAACATCGACTAGGGCGAACACTGCTAAGCGCCCCTAAACTTGAATGAATGCACAAGATGGCGTACCACACCGAAGACAACGGTTTCGATGTCGTCAGTCAGGGGTATAGCTGAATATGCGGGATTAGCTGGCAACAGGGCTGGAGAAGGCAACAACTGCAGTCGTTTACAGGTAAACTCTCCATTTACAGCTGCAATGACAATATCACCGTGCTTGGCCTCACGAATACATTCAACTATTAATAAATCTCCATCTCTGATACCGGCGTTACGCATCGAATCCCCTTCTGCTCGCACCAGGTAAGTACTTTCTGGATAGCGGATACAAAGGTCATCCAGGGAAAGACGCTTTTCAACATAATCCTGAGCGGGAGAAGGGAAACCACATGAAACCCCATCGCCAAACAAAGGAACACATGCCAGTGATGGATTGCTACCTGTAAGTCTGGCTATCGCCGCCATCATCAAAACCGGTGTGTTTGCTGAATTTTTCTGCGAACTTTTATCCCAACACATCGTCTGTTCTAAAGGAATTGGCATAACTCGCCCCCCTCAAATTATACTGTTTATAAATACAGTATAATAATGCATTTTCAACGATGACAAGCTGTAACTATTTGGAAAAAAGTAACCTGATGAGTTTTAAAGAATTAATTAGTGTTCTCAGTCAGGTATCATGGATGTTCGTAATTGCACAAAAATTCCGCTATAGTCCCTTTAGAATTCACGTAATTCGGAGGGGGTGATGTATCAGTCTCAAGAGAAACGCGCCTGGAATCGTGGCGTCCGTTTTGCGGGTATATGGAAACGAGCCAGAACTACTCTATTAAACTGGGATAAACGGTGTGTGTCGTGGGCGGCTACTCATCGTCTACCGTCTTGGTGTGGGCATATCCCAATGATACCCATTGCATGTTTTGTAATCCTCACTTTTGGATCATTGTTTCTCATTAGTGCCGTGCTCTCACCTCATAGAAAACATCTCTCCGAAAGTGAAAATGCACCATGTGAGAACTTTATGGAAGAGCAGCCAGGTTATGGAAAATATCGTGATGGCCAGCATGGATGGGGATGGTACGACGCTGCAGGGCGTATGGTTAACGAGGATGAGTAAGGGCTCCCCCTTACTCATTTGTGACAATTTACGCTTACTTCATAGCTTTATTTGCAACAGCATTAGCTCCAGCCTCTCCCAACTTACCTCCAGAGCTTTCAGCTTTTGCTGTTCCTTGCTGATATGCTGAGCTTAAAGCATTCCCGATGGTAACTCCTGCCCATGATAATGCCCCTAACCAAACAGCAGGAAGTACCAGAAACATAGTGCCCATAACCAGATTCATAATAAGGTCATCTGAGCTGTTCTGCAGTCCCGCCATATTGAACCGACTGTGTGTATCCGAACTGTACAACGCGGTTAACAGCCAGCTGTCGAGCCAGCGCGCCAGTTCCCACCAGAATGTCAGGAAGTTAAGAGCAAACATCACAAAGGTCAGCGTAATAACGGTTTTGAATTCGTAGGCCGCAAATGCCAGGATCAGCGGCAGCATGACATATATTGCCATCAGCAGGATGGCCTGCACCATTGGCAGCGCCTGTCGCATCGCATCGAACGCCGGGAACGCGGCCAGACTGCCGAGGGCCGTACCGCCAATGGAGGCCACGCGCGCCGCGGCATTATCCAGGGTAAAATCGGCATTGCCGCCATAGCCGGCATACACGTGACCATTCTGTGAGACAGTCAGGCTTTCCGGGCTTACCAGACGACGGATGACGGCTTCCTGATAGTCACTGTCGTTAAAGCCTGACATTTTCATTGCGGCCGAGATACGCAGCCACATATCGGGGTCGGCCTGATCTTTCACCCGCGCTTTCAGTCCTGTGTCCGTACTGCTCCACCACTCGCTGCAGGTGGGATAGCCTCCTCTTCCGGTATTGGGCCGGCCACTGTCCCGGCTGTCAGACCATGGGAACGCAGCCCGGGGCAGTTTGGACTGCAACGAAGGATAGTACCGGCTCAGGAATGTACTGCTGCCAATCCATTCGATATCACGCAGCGTAGTTTTGTCCTTTGTCTGGCCCTGATCCTGTTGCTTCCACAGATACAGCGCAACCGAATAGCAGTCGTTGGTGAAGTCCTGCAGTTCCTGCGCCAGCGCTTTGTTGTCGATACGCGTATGCTGCACTTCAAAGCGGATCTGCCGCATGTCAGGGCGGCAGGGAATGGTCGCCACGGCCGCCTGGGTTACCCCTTTCGAGAGTTTATGAATCAGCACCCACCACACCGGTGCTGCGGCCGTCTGGTCGTTGAGACTGGTGACCACGCCGGCATACCCGCTTTCATCCGGCGCTTTTGGCGTCCACACACCACAGCTCTTTGCCCGGGTTGTGTCGTACTGCATCGTACTGAGGCTGACATTAATCAGCGGTACGCAGCAGGCAATCATCACCAGGAATCCGGCATACAGCGCGTTCTCGATACGAGGCAGCGACAGCATCCCCTTGTTGCCTTCATCCTCCCCCTCTTCACGGACTTTGAGCCAGATCCCCACCACCTTAAACGCCAGCGGCAGGACAAAAAGCCCGGTGCTCAGCAGGACATTCCACAGGCCGTTATTGATCACCCAGCCGAGCAGCGTGAGAAAATACTCAAGATAGCTGTTTGTTGTCATCGTCAGGCTCCCGGACCGGTAAACATCGCGTACTCACACAACGCGATAAAAAGCACACTGACCACACTGATGCGCAGCAGCGGCCGCCGGTATGCCTCCCGAAAACCCGGCGCATGCCGGATTTTCCAGAGGCCCCAGGCAACAAGCGCATACAGCGCCAGTCGCCACATCAGCCAGCCGTAACGCGTCGACTGCATCCAGCTCCGGAATGCAGCAGCTTCAGTCGGATGTTTCATGGCGGTGTCAGCCATCATCAGTGAGACCACCATGAACAGCGCCATACAGGCGAGGAAGAAGCCGGCACGGGTCAAGACTTTCCTGACAGTCGTTTTATTACGCATCCTTATTCCCTCATTCAGCCGACTGCGGCGCTGCCATCTGGTTGAAGCGACTGTCGGTATTGTCATCGGACTGGGTCTGCGGGTTGGTTTCGACGCGCTGATTCTCCCTGTCGATAATGGTCAGCACAGAATTACGTGACAGTTCGCGCTTCATCTCCATCTCGTTTTTCAGCGCCGCGATTTCCCGATCCAGCGCCTCAATGCGCTGGCCGGCGGTATCAATGGCCTTTGGCTGGGCAGCGGCATTCGGCTCCGACATACCGGTAACCATCATGCGACGCATCAGCAGCGCCGTTTCCACCGTGTCAGACATGGCCAGTTCGCCTGCAAGGCGGGCGGTTAGGGCCGCGTTATCCGGATCACGCTGCAGGGCTTTAATCACGCCGGCCGTCACCGGCAGTCCGCCAGTTTTCAGCTTCGCCAGATTCGCGGCCGTGGGCTTTTCCGTACCGTTGACGAGCCTGACCAGCTGCTCAGCGTTGGCTTTGGTTGCCTCTTCCAGCAGTGGGGCAAAACCGGTGCCGGCAACGGTCGTACCGGGCTGGTCATCCGCATCACCGCTGGTACATTCACTCGCGTTGGCACAGGTGCGCATCGAGCGATCGCCCAGCACCTTCACGGTCATGGCCGCCGCCTCTTCCGCGCTGCCGAATTTAGAGCATGCGCCACCGTTACAGCTGCTTTCGCCCACGGTCGAATCAGACGTGACGGGCAGACCGTTCATCATGTTGTAGCCGGCAGCGACAAGGTCATGGGTGACACGTATCGCGGGCTGCCCCGCCCCCCCACGTTTTTGGCCGCCAACCCAGTTACTACCTGACGCGCCGCTGGCCTTGCGACCTGCGTCATCAACACGAACTGCGTCAGCATCACCGCTGTTTACGATGGATTTGTACTCATCCATCATGGCCTGCTGCGTCCAGTTACTGCTGTCGCTGAAGTCCATCATTTTTTTCGCCATGTTCTGGCAGTTGAGTTGCGCCTTGTCGAATGACACATTGGCCTGAAGCACGCCGTTGGTGAGCATGTCATACAGACCGGGGTTAGCCCGCTGAATGACCATCGCCGGCAGACTGGCCACCGCGCCGGTGGCCCCCTGAATCACGTCGCCCATCAGGTTTTTAAAGCCTGATGTGACGCCGTTGAGCTGGTTGCCGACTGTGGTTTTCAGATCAAAATTGCCGCACATCAGGTCACTGCTCCAGCCGGTATTCAGCCCCAGCTTCTGCATATTGCCGCGCGTGGCCGGCTGGGAAATGACCGAGCCGCCGCCGAGGGTGTAGAACAGTTTGTCCGACACCGCACCATCGACGGACTTGCCGTAACCGATGGCGCTGTTGTTCACCTGCGGCAGGGACATGCCCAGGATGGTATTGTCATCATCGGCCGCGTGCGCGCCCGGGAGGACAGTCAGCAGTGAGCCGGTCAGCAGCAGGCTTAAGCGAACGGCTGAAAATGAAGGTGTTTTTTTCACGGTTTTCCTCATCAGATATCAGTGCTGCCCAAAAATTTCTGCCCGCGCTTTTTGCAGCAGCTGTAGGGCTGCCAGAACGCAAAGGCTTCATTGTTATCGCTCGCGGCGGTATAGCTCCCGTCCGGGAAGACGGCACATGACTGAGTCATGTGGGGAGCCAGCCGCTGCCATTTGTGATTGCGCGTGCCGGTGTTTTCCGTGACTTCGCCCGGTGGCCAGTACCCGTCATGATGGCTGCCCTGGAGCACCTGATAAACATGGGGCTGCCCGGCGCGGGTGATAATGTCTGCCACACGCTGCGCCACCACGGCAGAGGCTTTGTCATCATCGGTCTGGCTGATAAACCCCGAACGGGGATAGATGTTGCCCCACATATTGGCTGCTGCCTGACTGCCGATTTCCCGCTGGCCGGGCACAAGCGCTTCCGGATACAGGGACTCCGGTACGCCCGTGCGCCAGGCCGCCGAATCCAGCGTACTCAGGAAGTAAGGCATTAACGGGGTGGCTGCGGTATCACAGGAATAGCCCGGAATACTGCCGCCAATCAGGGAGGTGGCCGGGTGGCCAATCGCATCGGCATACTTGAAACGCACGGCGGACTTGCGCTGGCCGGGATTTTTCATGTCTGCCGGATTGGCTCCTCCGGCAGAAACACCGGAAAGCCCGCTGGTCACGGCACTTTCCAGCCCGCCGGCGGTCTGGCTGACAAACGCCATTTCCTGCCACGGGTTGCCGCCCGGCGCGACATAGGTCGAAACGACTGCCTGAGGAATGAAGTGGGTGACTTTGACCGACGTGCGCACCTTGCAGCCAAAGGGGGTGCAGAACAGCCAGTAACAGATGCCACTGACACGCCAGCTGATACAGTTTTGCGATACGGCGCTGGCAATAATCTGCGCCGTGTTAAGTGCTGCAACAGCTGCCGGCGCGGTTGCCGTACCCAGTACCGTGGCAACCGCCAGCGAGCACACTGTGGTTCTGATGCGGGAAGGTTTTGTATTCACTGACCACCCCCCCGGTTACGCAGGGAAGTGGCCACGTCAACATCCGTGGTGCCGTACACCACATCGCGGTCATCAAACACCACGGCCGGCACTTTTTTAATGCCCAGTTCCCAGGCCCGGACCACCTGGCGATAGGAATCATTCAGCTGCAGCTGTTTTTGTTGCCAGGCAGATGATGCCATAACCTGCCTGACCTGTGCTTCGGCCTGCTGCGGGTCTGCAGGCAGTTCCCCGAACATCTCGGCCTGCAGTTGGTCAGGACCATCAAGAAGTACCACCGGCACGTCCGGCGGCAGATTTGCCGGCAGATGCTGACTGTCGGTGAAGACGACCGTGCCGGCCAGTACGGATGCCGGCAGCAGAGCCGGCAGGAAAACAAGTGAGGTCAGTTTCATGAATCGGGGCTCCGTCAGACTGAATCGCCTGACAGCGTGCCCGTGGCCGTTCAAAAAAGCCGCATTAAATTCTATACCCGAACAAAAAAATTAATCAGCGAATCTGTAGCTTTTGCAGTAGGAAATGATCACAACCATTTAGCTAATGATATAACTACAGACGGTTAAACCCGGCATAAAGTACTAATCTGTAATCATTCAACTAAATTGCCAGAGGTGATGATGAATATCAGGTATCTGTATGGAAAGGAGAAGATTCTTGGCCCCGTTATCCGCGACGAAGCTCCGATACGACTGTGTGACCTGACGCATTATTCACGCATGGAAAACGAAAAAATGCGCGATAATGAAATGGAAAAAATTTTCACTCCGGATCGTTATCAAGTTGCTATAAAAATTAATGGGCGCACCCTTAACCCTGACGATATGACTGCAGATCCCATGTTTACGCTATCGCCTCGTCATTGTTATTGTATATGTTTGAGTAATCGGCAAGATGAGCCAGAACTCTATGCTGCTTTTAAAGCTGATATCTGCATCGCATTCGACGTTGATCTCCTCCAAGAAAGACTTTCTCTTTTAGACCACAGATTCCCGGGTACTGAAATTAAAGGGAAAGATGTGATCTATTATCATCCAGGAACGGCACCAGACAGCTTCACTCCTGAAGAACTTGTTTTTTTTAAACCAAATATATTTTCTCATGAAGCAGAGTATAGGATTGCGCTATTTTATCCTCTAAACAAAACAGGGTTTGCATACGAGGGAGGAGTTTTACCTTTCAAAATGGAAGGTGAATCAATGTTCATGGATATTTCCCATCAGCAAAAAGGATTTATAAGTGAATGCGTTAAGAAGGTTATGCGAAGGAAATCTTCTTGACCTCGTAGTCAATTTTATGACGTTACTTAGCAAAAAACCGGCCCTGAGGGCCGGTATGCAATATTGTTATTTTCTTTTTGTAATCATGCCCCTGGTGAAGGCAAGTCTGTAGTTATACGTCAAGCCCGTTAATCCACAGCATCAGATACACCAGGTCAGCCGAATCCGGCACCGTGATATACCAGCGCGGATGCGCATACTCCTCTTCCTGCGGCCAGCTCGTCTGTCCCGTCACGGTGATAAGAATATTCACCGCCTGCTTCAGCTTTCCCTCAAGATAGATGGCCACGCTGCTGCTGAGTCCCACCCGGTGCGGGTGACACGTCATTTTGACCGGCCCGGTCAGGCGCTGCCTGAGCATCGCCCGCAGCCTCACCAGATGCTGATGTGTCGCCGGGAGCACGCCGGGCTCCCCCTGAGGCGACAGGGTGAAAAGCGCACCGCCACTGTGCTCATGAATGGCGGGTTCAGGGTACTTCAGTGTCATCATACCGTGGCAGGCTCCTGTTGTTTATCCGTCAGACCGCGCAGACGGCCCAGATTCTGCGCGACGCGTTTTGCCGCCTCGAGTTCGCTGCAGTGAAATTCATTCATCAGCGCCCGGCGTTCGGCTTTCTCTTCTTTTTCCGTCATGCCCAGTGCCAGGAAGAGACTGGGCGGCACGGCACGAAACAGCGCTTCGATCCGTTTCGCCAGCACCACGCCTTCCGTATAACACCCCGACAGTTTACTGGCGGAAAGCAGCACCGATTCCTGCTCCGGCGTGAGCGCGCGGAAACGGCTGATATCTTTGACCTCCTCCGGGGGCATGGTCAGACAAATCCACCATTCCGCCATGTTCAGCATTTTTTCGGCAATATCCGGGTAGTCTTTAAGGTTCTGGGTGGCCAGCCACAGCCAGGCACCGAGCTTACGCCACATCTTGACCACCTTCGTCATGTAGGGCGACAGCAGCGGGTTGACCGTCACGATATGCGCCTCATCCACCGTGAAGACAATATCCCGGCCCAGGAACTGGTCACGCTCCGCGATGTTGTTGATCATGTTGGTCATCGAGACCATGGTCAGGGCCATCTGCGCCTCGTAACCCTCACGCGCCAGATGCCCCAGGTCGACCAGCGTCACGTCCGCTTCCGGCCACAGCTCCCCTTCGCGGTTGAACAGCTCCGCTTCAAAGCTCCCGGCCTGAGTGAACATGCCCAGGGATTCCGCCATTTCCGCCGCTTTCGCCTTGCGCTGAGCATTGCGGACATTGATGACGCCCTCATCGTTGTCAGAGGCAATGTCGTACAGCGCCTTCTGCAGGTCAGACGGCAGCATCTGCCGCCCTTCCTTATACGTGGCATGTGCCGCCATCAGCAGCGCCTCACGTATCATCGCCCTGTCGGCACGCTTAAGGTCAGCCTCTTCTTTCGGGTCGCCGCCGGTGATCATCATGCGCGCGGAGATTTCCATTTCACCGAGAACGTCACGCTTGTCATCCTCGCCATCGTCGTCCGTGTCGATATCAGGCAGGTCGCTCTCATCCACGGCCTGGGCGGCCAGGCCTTCTTCCACCAGTTTGTGAGCATCAGCAAACGGCGGCAGACTGACGCCGCTTCCGGGTTTGACGCTGATTTTATTCACCGTCAGCCCGAGGCTGTCAAAGAAGTCGGCCAGCAGGCCGAACGAGTTGCCGGCCTCCGCAATAAACAGCCGCGGACGATGGACGGCCATCAGCTGGGAGAGCGCGGCACACAGCGTGGCCGACTTGCCCGCCCCGGTCGGGCCGAACAACAGCAGATGCGCGTTCTGGGTGCGGTCGAGCTTGTTGAGCGGATCGAATGTAAGGGTATCCCCGCCGCGGTTGAAAAAGCTGAAGCCGGGATGCCCCGTGCCGGTTTCCCGCCCGGTTACCGGCAAAAGTCCTGCCAGGTGCTGAACCCATGTCAGACGGGTATACCAGTGTTTTTTGTCGCTGTCCGGGTTAAAGCACATCGGCAGCGCCCGCAGCCAGCTGTTCAGCGGACCTTCTTCAAACTCCGGCCGTACCGGCTGCAGACCGGCCCCTAGCAATACGGTGGACAGCTCCAGCCGCTTGCGCTTCAGGCTGGTCATGTCGTCGCCGCGCAGCAGGAAGGTGATCCCCGCCCGGTACAGCTTGTGCCGGTTGCCCAGATACTCTTTGACCGTCTTCACATCCTGGCGGACGCGGCCCGACTCGGTATTCTCACCGACCGCATTTTTCGACAGCCGGTTAAACTGCTCTTCAAGCCGGTCCTGGGGCTGTACCACCACGGTCATGCACACCATGGTCCCTTCCGGAAACATATCCATCAGGGCATTAATTTTCTTTTCACCCCGGCTTTTCTCGCCGGTCAGGGTGCCCGGCTCCGGCGGTGTACGCAGTTTTTCCACCGCCACCGCGCAGTGCGGCTTGTTGTCAATCCACCACACGCCGTTTTCCGGGTCTGAAACCGGCGGCGTGAACCACAGGGTTTCGGCAAAATCATTGCTGACCGGCACGGTGCCTTCAGGTGTCTCGCGCGGGTCTGCGTAAGCAGCCTGCCGATAGAGCGTGGTTTTCTCCACCCAGTCCGGTGACGGATTGAACAGCCGCAGCAGCCAGCCATGCACCTGCAGGCCGTTCTGCCGGGTGCAGCGGATCCCCGCCCCGCCCAGGGCATTAACGACCCGGTCACACACCTGATTGAGCATCGCCACCGGCGGCATCGGATCCCGGCTTTTACCAAGCCAGCGATAAACAACCATCCGGGTGCGGCGCTGCTGCCCGCGCCACGGCTGGCCGGTAATCAGCGAGTCAGTAAAAAGTCCCTCAGGCCGGGAGATACTGCGGATATGGCGCTCCATTTCACCCAGCCAGGCGTCGGTAAACGCCGTGCGCTGTGCATGTGGTTTGACATACCCGCGCAGCCTGTCCAGGTACGCGTCAGTGTCGTCCTCGTCCTGGCAGAAGAACTGCACGACCCAGGGATTCACGTCATGTTCATCAAAGCTGTCCTGAAGTGCATCCTCAACCGAGTCCCGGATCTGCTCCAGGCGCTCTTCGGTTCGCCCTTCGGTCGCCACCGGTGTCACATCATAAACGGCCCCCACCGACACGCCGTCATCAAGCAGGAGACACTGCTCTTCATCGAGAAATTCTGCCCAGGGCAAAAAGTCAATGATGGACGGATTGGCGTGATAAACCTTCTCCTCATCCTGGCGCGTCATTTTCCCGGGGCGCTTCAGAGGTTGCCGGCCCTTCACGGCCGCGGTCAGGGTTTCATCTGCCTGAACGGACTGGCCGTCATCAACCGGCGTCTGCCGGTCGGTGGATTTATTACGCGTAAACAGTGAAAGCATTACAGGGCCTCCGTGCGCTCGCCAGGCATGGCATACTGCGTCTGGCTGTAGAACGGGAACACAGTGCTGTAACCCGGCACCGGCGTGTTACCGTCTGCCAGATGGGGATACAGGTACATCACCATGTCGGGGTTGGGCAGCCGGGGAAACTGCTGGGTGATTTCGCTTTCCTGAGTACGGCTGTAGCTGCGGTCGGCCTGCGCGTCCGCCTGCGTTTCGCTGCCCGTCAGCGGGCGTCGCAGCGTGTCGCGGGCCGCCGCAGACTGGCGGGAAGTACTGCCGCCACCGTCCGCCCCGTTCCACAGTTCAAGCATGGTGTTATCGCCCGCCGGCAGCATTTCCTCTTTGGAGGTTGAGCAGCCGCTGAGCATTACACAGCTCAGGGCCAGAATGAAAACCGTTCTGTACATTACCGGTATCTCCTTTGTGAGGCGGCCGGATCGTAACCGCCGCAGATAAAAACGAACGCACTGACATTCAGCAGGTGCCCCAGCTCCCGTAATGTCATACGCGGGCAGTAAAGCCGGCGCGGGATTTTCGGGCTGCGCCACGAAACGGCACACTCCCGGGCACTGAGCGGCAGGGAGAACCTGCCGATATCCAGTAAAAGCTGGCCATTGCGCCAGCGCAGTAAAGGTGCGCCGGCAGGCAACAGCGCGACGGGTCGCAGCAACAGAACCGCAGAAGACGCAGGGATCACGTCAATATGCCAGCCTGCCCCGTCGCTGAACATCCAGCACACGGATGAAAGAGGGAAAAACGTTATCTGTCCCGCCATGGCCGTGTACTCAGTCCAGTCCGCCATTGTCACTGACGCCACCCGGCAGGGTGAAGTCGTAGCGCACCTTACGGCCCTTATCTTCATAATCAATGGCCAGCTGACGGGTGATATGCACGGCGAGACGGGCACCGGGCGGCACATAAATGGCATCAAACGTCATCCCGTAACGCTGTTTGATCCAGTCGGTGGTTTCAGACATGCCGCCGGAAATGGCTTTCCCCAGCGCCGCCTGTCCGGCGTCGCCGGTCATGGTGGCGGAAATGCCATTCACGTTGTTCTGCGTCGTGTACTGCCCCTGGCTCATCGCTTCACCCGCCGCACCGGCAGCCGACAGGCCAAAGATGGTGGGCAGGTAGGTGGAGGCGTTGGACTTACGTTCGCCGCCAATGCACGGGATCCCGTTTTCATCCGAAATCCAACCGATACCGCCACTGGTGCCGGTATCCTGTTTAGCCTGAGCGTTATTATTTTGCCCGCCGGCGTTGTTACTGGTGTCGGGTCTGGGGAGGGTGCGCACCGTACCGTCGGAAAAAACAAAGGTGACGCTGTTAACCTGCCCGCGCACGCAGGACAGCGTCCAGTCGCCGCTGGCCGTCCCCGAAACAATCGCCCCTTCGACGTCCGGTAACTCGATGCCGTTCGCCGTCAGGTTATCCTTACCGATAAGCACCTTGAACGGATAAGGATCGGTCACGGTGCCGTTGATGGGCACCCGGCCAAGCAGTGCCGTCATGGCGCGGCTGCCGACCAGCGTGGAATTTTCCGGCAGCGTGTAAACCGGCTCGGCGCTCTCTTCCGCCCCTTTTTCATTCGTCCGTCCCTTCACTTTCTGCTCATAGGCGGCTTTCTGGCGGGTCAGCTCATTTTCCCCCAGAAAAGAGGTCGGGAACTGAGGTGAGGCTTTGCCGCTGGCCGCATCCCGCGGATCCGTCTCTTTCTGGTCCGTCGGCGCGACCCACATCATGCCGTCACTGCCCTGAGAAGCGCTCCCCCCGGTGCTGCTGCCCATGCCGTCCAGTCCCAGCCCCAGCGGGATATCGCTGTCCGCCGTTTTTTTCTCGCTGTCAGGCTTTTTGAGTTTGTCAGTCAGCTCCTGGATTTTCGCCGTCAGGCTCAGTTGTTCGTTCTGAAGCTGAGCCTGCCGCTTGTCGTACTGCTCGCGCAGGCCATTAACGGCCTCATTCACCTGTCCTGAAACGTCCTGATTGCGCCGGCGCAACCGTTCGTTTTCTTTCACCAAATCCGCGTTCTGCTTATCCAGCGTTTTCTGGCGGTCACGCACATCGTTCAGCCGGCCGATGAGCGTGCGCAGGGTGTCCTCCGGCGTGTCGCCTTCCACCCCCAGCGCCTTCAGTTCATCCGGCGAGAGGTTTTTCAGGGAGCCGCTTTGTTTTGCCTGAGGTTGTTCTGCCGGTTCGTTTTTGCAGCTTTTGAGCCCCACGGCCAGCCCGGCAATCACCACGGCCGGCACGATAAACTTCACCAGGGCATTAGATTTAATCTGCATGGCGGGCCTCCTGTTTTACCGTGCGGGTCGCTTTACGCAGTGCAGACGGCTCAGCAATGAATGCGCTCTCCGGACGACCGGCGGTCACCACATACACCGTGGTGGTGTCTTCAGGCGTGCCGGCCGGACCGACCCAGCGGTGCTGGAAGGTGGCGGACACAAACTGTCCCTGCAGCGAGCGTGGATCCAGAACGACCTTACGGCTGCCGGTGTTCGTGAGCCTGAGTGCCACCACGCTGCGGTTTGCCACACCCCAGCCAGCCAGCGGCGTGACCGTTAATGGTTCAGAGGGATACAGCGTGCTGACACGTCGGGGCAGATGAGGATTGACCGGATGAATACCCGGGACCGCCTCGACCGTACGTGCCGGAGCATAAAGGCTCTGAGCGGCATATCGGGTCAGCAGCACCGGGATGGGGGCGCTGTAGCGGATTTTTTTACGCTTTGCCTGAGTACCATCATCGCTGCCGGTGGGAGCAGATGAGCCTGATCCGGAAGCAGCCCGGTCTGCACCACCTGGCTGACCGGCCGCATCGCCGGCGTGACTCAGCGTGCTGACATCACCGCTGTAGACCAGCCGCACCGGCTCAGTCGGCCCTTTTTCACCGGCGGCGATATCAAACAGCAGAACCTCGCCGCTTTCCACATCCTGCAGCTGCACCCGCGTCTGCGGAAAGGCGCTGTCGGCTTTCAGGTAGACGGCTCCCCCGGTGCTCTGCACCCGGAGTTTACCGTTAAGCGCCGGCGGAAAACCGACGCGGACGTTTTTGTCCACAAAGACCACCCGCTCCTGCCCCACCTTCAGGGGGATCTGCAGCGGAATACGCTCCCATTTCATCAGCTCATCTGCGCCGGCAGGACGTGATACCAGCATTGCCAGGGGCAGCAGGGCGAAGGACAGCGCCATCAGCCCGGCGCGGTAGTGGGGGTTTTTACTCATCACTGAAACACTCCTGACTTCTCCGGTTTAGGTGCAGGCGGTGCCGCCTCCAGACGCTGGGGCACACCGGCATAACAGTCCAGCGCCAGCCCGAACGGGTTGCGCTCCGCATCACCTTCCCAGCGCACCACTTTAAGCGGGTAACGTACCAGGGCGCGTTTGACCGGCTCGGCATGGAAATATTCGTCGGCCACCACGTCCAGGCGGGCAATCCAGTGATCGCGATCCTGTACGGTCACGCTCTGTGACTGGTAACCGCGACCAGGCACTTCATACACCACGCGCACGCGGTCGGTGAGCTCCCCGGCGTCACCGCGTTTCTTTGCATCCGCTTTCAGGAAATCCTGACAGGACGGCGTCAGATACGGCGACAGCGCATTGATTTTGGCGGAATAATCCACCTCGCCGTTTTTCGGCCAGGCATTGAGCTGCTGAAAAATGTAGAACGCAAAGGAGTAGACCGTCGGGGGCGGCACTTCCCACCAGGGCCGCGTGCTGCCGGTACGTAAATCCGGCGGGTTATGCACGGTCAGCTTGCTGGGTGCCAGCATCCAGCCTGCACAGGTGAATAAAAGGAAAAAGGCAAGCACGGCGCAGGCGATGCGCAGCGTCTGAATATGCTGGTCGCGGTCTTTTACCGCATGGCGAAAACGGCTCATGAGGCTCTCCTGTTACGTTTCACTGACCAGCCCCGGGCATCCACAATCAGTTTCGGATTGCCCATCCCCAGCCGGCGTTTTTTCGTCTCCAGTCGCTGCCAGAGCCAGTTCTCGGGCTTACCGCGCTTGAGCCTGGCCATCCAGCGGCCGCCGAACCAGACGAGCAGCAGCGGCATGACCAGCAGGCCGGTGGGAACGACAACCCAGCCGGCAAGCGGGATAAACGGCAGTGACAGGAGCAGACCCGCACCCGCGCCGGCAAGGGCTGCCAGCCCCATCTCATGGGTGGTAAACCCGCGAAATACCACGGGCTCACTGTTGAGACGGTCAGGTAAAAAACGAATGGTCTGCATCGTCGCAGGCTCCTACAACAGAATGTCGGCAGACTTGCCGAGCAGCCAGATAACGGCAACCAGCAGCACCACACCCACCACCACAATGGCCCCGAATTTGGTCCAGGTGGCTTTCTCATTGCGGACTTCGGTGAAGGTGTGCAGGGCGGCAATGGCAACGTTGATAAAGGCAACGGCCGCCACGACCAGCCCCCCGATAACAATGCCGTCCTGCAGGTAGCCCTTGATTTGTCCGGACAGCCCGCTTCCGCCTCCGGATTCAGGCGCTTCAACGCTTGGCAAGTCCGCAAAGGCCGGTTTGCAGGTGAGCCAGCCCAGGAGGGCAAGCGTACCGGCGCGGGTCAGCGTACGACTGGCGAGACGGCGCAGGCGGGCAACAACAGACTCAGAATGGTGCATGGAATTCATCTCCTGACTTAACGTTCATAATCGGGTTAACTGGCAAACATCCAGATACACACAAGCAACAGCAGCACGGTGCGGACGGCAAAACGCCCCAGGGCCGCGTCCCGCACTTTGGTGTTACTCCAGCCGGTCCAGACATCCGACAGCGCCCACGCGGCCCATAAAAAAAGAAATGCCAGCAGTGCCCCGATGCAGAGCAGATGAAGGATGTTCACATCAAGACTGCCGGAGCCGGCTTTAAACGCGTTCGTTTGTTCGGATGTCATGGGCATCAGGGCCGCTCCCGCCGGTAATTACCGGCCACATAAGACGGGTCACGCGGTTGCGCGCGGGAGGGCTCCAGATAGCGGTCAATGCCGCTGCGGATGGTGTTGAGATCGGATGTGGCCTGACGGTAATCAAAGAAAAAGCGGCCACGGTCAGCCGGGTCGGCCTGTGCAGCCGCCACGCGGGCCCGTTCAAGCGACGCCTGAACCTGGTCCAGCTGACGCTGAACAGACGCAAGCTCGTCTTTCTCGGATGCCTGTGCAGCAGCTGATGCCAGAAAGGTCAGCAATACCAGGCCAGTGATGCCCGGGACACGACGGTTGCGCCGCATGGCCGGACGATTTGAGTTCATACGCACCTCCAGAAGGATTAAGGGGTGCGGACAGGATGCGGAAGAGGGAGCGTCGGGTCAGCGATAAACCCTAAACAGGAATTTCAAAATTAATTGCAGGTCAGTGCCGGTGGCAGGTTTAGCTGTAAATAAAGGTTCATTGTGATATTAAGAAAACTCAACGGTAAACAGAGGGAAAATGAAAATGATGAAGACTGTTCTGAAGGCCACGTTAATCACTGCACTGATTACCGGCCCTGTTCTTGCGGCCGACGGTACTGGCAAAGTCCAACTTTCAGACCTGCATTTCGCCACAGCAGCAAATGGTTTGCAGCAAATTGAAGGCACGGGAACAAACGTGTCAGGTGGGCCTGTGAAGACTGTAATTGTCAAATTCAACTTGCTTCAGAATGGGGCAGTAATAGGAAATACGGCAGCGATGGCTGAAAATCTGGAGCCGGGTCAGCAATGGAAGCTACAGGCACCCTACGACAGCATAACCAACAAGCCAGACAGCTTCAAAGTGACAGAACTGACGGTATTTAATAACTGACACTGACGCGCCAGTAACAGTGGTTTCATGGCTTGTCTGCTGACGGCAGGCGCGCAAAACAAGTTTTGCACGCCTCCGTCCAGCCCTGATTTAAAGATACTTCTTGAATGAGGCAGTGGTCACGGTCACGGCGATACCCAACAGGACAGCCGCCGGCAACAACAGCAGATTGGGGTAGACTGCAGTGGGCCAGGAAAGGTACAGCATGGCGGGCACCACGGCTGCCGGTTTGACCAGTTTCTTGGCATGGTGATAGACAAAAGAACTTTCATACCCCGCCCCGTAACGCCGCAGATCACGCCGCCCCAGCCCCTCAACCAGGGCCACCACCACGACCAGCACAAACAGCGGGACGGACAGCACCAGGATGGTGACGCGTACCAGTGTGATAATGCTTATCCATACCGTGGCCAGCAGGTATTCACGCAGGTAGCCGGCAAGCCAGCCGCTCCAGCTGTTGATTTCCCGCGTGACTGCATTGTCACTGTGCATCTGGTGCGCATACTGCTGCCGGACCCAGTCAAGGAAGCCACTGTCCACAAAGGCCCACTGATACGCGGTGCTAACCCAGCGCACAACCGTCACCGATGGCTCAGACAGCAGCAGGCTGCGGGTGAACTCTGTGGACAGCCACCCCAGCTCGGTGTTCATGACCGCTTCACTGTGCGCCGCCCCGGCTTCCGGCCAGAAGAAGGCGATGCCGATATATTCAATCAGCAGGCTCAGCAGCAGCGAGGACAGCACCACGCCCACCAGGGCCCATGGCCAGCCCCAGAGCAGATTATACAGAATGCCGTGCTTGCGTTCCGGCAGCGTCTGCTGCTGTGGGGGACGTTTTACCTCAGCCATTCGCCCCTCCTGTGACCGGCACGTTCAGGGCCGGGCCGTCCCGCCACCAGGATTCGCCGCTGTGATAGCTGCGCCGCATCTCCTCCGCTATTTTCTCAATACTTTCCGGCATCAGCACATCATCAGCATCCCCGGCAGGCAGCGGCATGCGGATTTTCCACAGTTGCCCTCCTTCCAGCAGGGCAAACGCCTGCCCTTTTGGTAGTGTCACGATATCGGCCGGCTCCAGTAGTGGGACTTTTACCGTCCCGACGCGGTCCTGGGTGCTTGAGGTGAAGTCCTGGTCTGCATTGACATCCGCCGTGTCCTGGTGCCCGGAGACCAGCGTTTTGGTGTAAATCTCCACCTGCGGCAGCTGCGTGGTCAGCAACTCGGCGGTGCGGTTCTCCCTGACGCGCAGCATAATCAGGTTGTTAAAGTTACCCTGTACCTGGGCCGTCTTGGCCGCATTCCCGATGCGTGCCTCAATATCAGAAGACGTCTGGGTATAGGCCGTCACCTGCATGCCGGCACCGCCCCCTTTGTTGATGAGAGGAATAAACTCATACCCCATCAGCTCGTTAAACTCATCGCAGTGCAGGTTAATCAGGGACTTCCCTTCTTTCCCGCCCGGCAGGCCCGCATTGATACCGTGTTTATAAATGTGCCCGGCCACACTCACCAGATCGGCGAACATGGAGTTACCGACCGCGCTCGCCACTTCACTGTCACTGAGCGCATCGAGCCCCACATACACCACGGCTTTTTTACGGATGATCTGTTCCCAGTCAAAAATCGGCCGCGTGTCGTCAATGTCCTGATAATCCGGCGACAGCAGCTCGGCGGTCTTGCCGGTGGTCAGTTTTTCCAGCAGCGGCAGCAGCGACGCCACGATTTTGTCAAAGTAAGTACGGTCATAACGTACCGCTGACCGCAGCCCGTCAAGGATGGGATCATAGAGTTTTTTACCCTCTTCTGAACTCAGGGCAACCTCAATGGCCCAGATACGTAAGGCATCCGGCTGACCCTGCATGTTACGGGGCACGTCGTCCTCTCCCAGCACCTGCTGATTATTCTCAATCTGCGTCTGCAGAGCCGGCAGCTGCGCCTGGATGATTTTTTCCGCATAGCGGATATAGAGATCGGCGATATTGTTCACGTAGCGCATGATCAGCGTGTAGTCAGGGCGCTCACCCAGGGCGACCAGCGCACGGGCGATGATGTTGACGAACCGCCAGGCAAATTCGCGAAATGCCGCGCTGTTCCCCTCACCCGACAGCTGACCGGCCACGCGGGACGCCACCTCTGACACGCGACCAAAACGCCCGACGGCATTATAACGGGCTGAAATTTCAGGCCAGCCAAGATGAAAAATATACAGCTTGTCCCCGCGTCCAGCCCGGTGGGCCTCTGCCCAGACGCGTTTCATCAGGTCTGCGTCGCCTTTCGGATCAAACACGATGGTGACTTCACCCCGCCGGATATCCTGGGTGACCAGCAGCTCTGCCAGCCGGGTCTTCCCGACGCGCGTGGTGCCGTACACCACCGTATGGCCAACGCGCTCCCCCAGAGCCAGGGTGACGTCTTTTTCGTCGGGCTCGATGCCGTGCAGCGCCGGATTGCCGCCCACCGGTGGTAATGGCCGCACCGGGTTCAGCGGCGTATCGGCACTCAGCAGCTTACCCAGCCAGGGCAGACGGTGCTCTGTCATCATTTCGAGCTGACGCGCCCCCAGGTAAAAGCGGTTTGGCTGCAGGTAACGGGCCACTTCAGGGCGCAACGTATCCTGCAGCCGCTGGGTGTGTTTCTGCGTCCAGCGGAACCCCCGGCCTAGAAACAGGCGACGATGACTGACGGGGATCTGTTTAGTACTCATGACATAGCGCGGCAGGCGGCGGAGATTCCGGCGGTAGCGAATAATCTTCATCCCCTGATGCGTGCGGGTGACGGCCAGCGCCGCAAACCCGGCTGCGGTGACATAGCTGACAGACGGAGCCAGAGCGACAGCCCAGGGTGCCTGCACACAGACATACGCCGCCATGCCCGATACCACGGCGGTATTCAGCTCAACGGCCGGACGCAGCAGGGCCTCAATGACGTAACGGTTACTCATCGTCTGCCTCCTTTATAATTTTACCGTCGGCTATACGGATATACGTTCCCCTCCCGGCACCGGCTTCCCTGCAGGAAAGGGAGTGGTAACGCAGGGCATCCGCCAGTAAGCGCCAGAGCACATACAGAACATTCGACAGGATGAAAAAAATGATCCATACAGCCCGCAATGACAGCAGGTAATTGTTCGCCGCGGTTTCTGTGGAGACGGCAGTGACGGTACAGGCTGCCGGCTTTGCATCAGGCGGAGCCGCATTATCAGGCGCCGGGCATTCCTCCCACATGTAATGTCCGGGCGGCGCGGTGCGCCATGCCGTTGCCTCCTTCTGCAACTGGTCGTTCAGGTCACTGACCGGATGGCCGAAAACAAGCCAGGCGAGCAGGTAGACACCGCCGAAAGCGGCAGGCACGAAAACGGCATGACGGAATAAACAGAACACAAGCCACAACGCGTAACGCAGGCTGTTCAGGAAGATGTGCATAAAAGATTCCTCAGAGATACTGCCGGACGTCCTGACCGGCGAGAATGGCCAGCAGGCGTTGCCCGCTGATGATGCGCAGACGCGGTGACGCCGTGCGAATGGTGCGGCTCATTTTTCCGGTACGGCCCGTGTGGATAAACAGCCCCCGGCGGCCGGACTGCAGGAGAAGCCGGTCGAAGTCCTCAACATGTGCGGGGGAAACAGCACGACTGTACCGTTTGGCCTGGATAAGCCAGTGCTCACCGTCAATGATGACCTGACCATCAAGGCCGCCGTCACCGCTGTAGGAGGCATTGCGCACCACGGTCAGCCCCTGGCGTTCAAAGGCAGAGAGCAACAGCTCTTCAAAGACATAGGGACTGACTTTGCGCAGATAGCTCAGACGCTGCCCGTCTCCCGGCAGGCGGGTCAGTTTATCCAGTACCCGCCCCGCCGTTGCCCGGTATCGCCGGTGACGGCGGGTGCTGGCTTTCTCCCGCCGACGCAGGTTCAGAAAGGCCATCACCACCAGGAAAAGGACAACCAGTATGACCGCCCCGTAAGGGTGCGCCATCAGCAGACCGTTGATATCTGGCGCGCTCATCACGGCTTAACCTGCTGCGTCAGGCCGGTATCGGTGATGAGTACCGGATAATGCGCAATCTGCAGGCGACGGGCCAGTTCGCTGCCGGAAGCCGGGGCCAGGCTGACACCGGGTGCCAGCTCGCGCAGCTCGCGCACGGTATCCATGTCTGTGACGTTGACTATCATCCCGGCCGCATGCTGTTCAGCCAGCGCGCCGGCATTGGCTTTCAGCCATTCACGGGACAGAGCATCATCCCCGATCAGAAACAACGCCCCAATGCCGGGCAACTGCAGCGGCCGGTCTGCTGTATTCCCCGGGCTCAGTTCAGGTGTGTTAACGGGTAACATACCCGCCATCCCGTCAGCCAGCGGAACACCGTGGTCCGGCTGGCGTGAAGGCTGTACGTCACTGACGCCGGGCATGCCGGGCTGTTTATTAACGGCCTCAAAATACGGCGCAGCATCTTCACCGCCCAGATCAGCAATCACATTCAGTTCAGCATGGCCGGTCAGGGGAAGGAGGGTAAACAGCAGTAAGGACAGCGTTTTCATCAGGGTTATCTCCCGGGTTCAGTCCAGACGAAGCCTGGATCGGGGGTGAGCGCAGCAACCGAGCGGGGCGCTTCAGCTGCCGGCGCAGAAATGCGGGGTGCAGGGCTGATTTTTGCCAGATGCCCTCTCACAATGGCGCGGTAACGTGCAGCAGGCTGACCACCTGCGGGATGGTGGTAGCAGCCGGCCGCATCCAGCCAGCTGCCTGGCTTACGCGCCCAGCACTCACGCAGAATGGTGGCGGCGGCGTTCAGGTTGGTGTAAGGGTCAAACGCATCCCACGTCGAGGCAAAATGATGACCGTTCCAGCCCAGATTGACCTGGGCAATACCGACATCGATGCGCTTAAGCGGGTGACGCTTCATAAAGACCTGCAGCGCCTGCCAGGCCTGCAGGCGCGTCTCATAGCGATACCCTTTGCCTGCCACATTGATGGTCCAGGGCCATGGCCGTATTCCGCGGGGAAGTTTGCGCGAAGACTCGCTCAGTGATACCGAGTAAAGCGCTTCGGGGGGCACGCCGTGCGCCATGGCCACGCGGACGTAACCCTCCGGCACCGTCTGGTCAGCATGGCCGTCAGGGACGGCCGCCATCAGTAAGCCCAGCGCCAGCGCGCCGGTCAGAATGCTGCGATTGCCCATTTACCGTCTCCCGCCTGCTGCAGTAAAACCGGCATCAGGCCGTTACCAAAGCGCATCCACCGGCCGCCGTCGTGGTTAAGCGTGATCTGGCGCTTGCGGACCTTTTCCACGGGAATGTGATGGTCCCGCGCCCAGCTGCGAAGCGCATCATCACTGCCCTGGCTGTCGACCAGATAGATGTCCACCGGCCGGTTGTCAGCCAGCACGGCAGACAGTTTCGCGTCGCAGGTTGCGCAGTCTTTTGACCTGACGAACAGTGCCAGCCGGCCGCCACTGTCGTGCGCCACGCCGGAGGCGTTCCCCATATTGACCGGCAGTGTGCCCGGATACAGGCGCTGCCAGGCCGCGTTCACCTCACGCTGGAAATCAAGCTCTTTCTGGGTGCGGGCAAACTCTTCCTTCACCCACTTTTCAGCAAACTTACGGCGCTCTGCCGGCGTCTGCGCCTCGATACCGAGGGTGGAAAGCGGATCGAGACCCGGCGACTGGGTACCCCGGGGTCCCTTCATCAGCTGCTGATAACGCTGATAATCGTCGGCACTGAGTCCCCACTGACCGGCCTGCTGCTGCAGGTTTTGCTGTGCGGAGTCCGCCCGTTGTGTTGATTCCTGTCGGCTGACATCCGTCTGTCCTGATGTGGTCGCGGCCAGGGTCAGGGGACTCAGCAGCATGGCGGCTAAAAAGGTGTGTTTCAGTTTCATCATTCGCTCCGTTATTCTGCTCTGAGCACGGTCAGGCGGCCGTTAACCCGAAACGTCGCCTCACCATAACCGGCACTGACCAGCGTCCAGCCGGCAACGGTTTCGCCCTCTCCGACCAGGGCCACCTGCGACAGGCTGCTGTAGCCCCGGGGCGCGATGGCAGCCCAGGACTCTGCCCCCCGCTTCTCCACGCCCGTCAGCACAAAAGGCGCATTGCGGGCCACGCGAAGGGACGGAGCAGCACGACGTGTGTCAGCGGGACGGGGCTTTTTTGCAGCAGGCGCGTTTTTTTTGACCGGTGCGGCGACAGGTGCGGCGGGTGCGGGTGCCGGCTGTGATTTCAGCGCTGTCAGCTGCTCAGTCAGCGCACTCAGGCGGGTTTCCAGCCCCTGCTGGGCGTCCTGAAGGGTTCGCAATGACTGACGCACGGCGTCGTCGCTGCCGGCCTGTTTCGCAGCAGCGCTCAGCTCCTGCTGCATCTCACCAAGTTTTTTCCGGGTATCCTGCAGGCCGGTTTTGAGCGTGGTCACATCTGACTGCAGGGCCGCGACTGTCTCAACAGTGGCCGCTGTACTGCCCTGAGATTCAAGGCGTGCAAGGCGTTCATCAAGGTTCGATATGCCCAGACTGAAGGCGGTGTAGCCCAGCGCCAGAATGCCGGCCAGCGCCACACCGCTGGCAGCGCCCCAGATGAGGCGGCAGCGGGGACGCCAGCTGAATCTTTTACGAGCCGGAGCGGGGTCAGTATGGAATGGTTGCTGTTCGCTCATTTTCTCAGAAACCCTCCGCTGACAGGTTTAACGGGTACTGACTGAGGGGCGCTGATGGCCGGTTGTGACACGGCGGACGGCGCAGGCGTGGACCAGCTGCTGACCGGCGGCGGAAGCTGGGAGACCGGCAGCTGGTAGCCGTCGCGCAGGCTGTGGCAGACCACACGCTGTACATCATCCACCTCAAGCTGCCAGGCCGGACCGGCCAGGACCTGCAGGGCAGTACGCAGGCGCATCGGGCCCAGCTGGTACTGAACCGCCGGCAATGCCTGGCGGTAAAGCACGCCGTTGGCGGAGCCTGTCGCGCACAGGGAATAACCGGACTGGCGCAGGGCGTAACGCAGCGCATCCGCCACGGTAGGATGCAGGGATGACGGGATACGGATATCAATAATCTGGGAGAGAGGGTCACGCTGGGCCGCCTGCGGATCGGTGCTGACCAGCAGATAACGATCGTAGCGCACCACTTCCGGCGTCCGCGCATACTCGTCCGGAGAGACCGGCTGAACGTTGCGGGTGACGGTGGTGCCGGGTGTCGGGTCGGCAGGCGCACGCTGTTGCAACTTTTGCGGCTGGGAAACACAGCCCGCAAGGAGCAGCAGGGGAAGAACAGTGGCAAGCCTGCCTGGTGAAAATACGTTGTGAGAGGTGTTACGTTTCATCCGGAATTTTCCTGTACAGTGATAAAACAGCCCTCACTGTGCGGAATCGGTCCGGTTTCACTCAATTAACAACTGATTTTCCGTTGATGAAAAAAAACGCCACCCGAAAGGATGGCGTTGCGGTGAAACAGACAGTAATCAGTCCGGGTAAAACTCGTTACTGAGAATAGTATCTGTTGTCCAGATGCTGTCTTCAGGAAAGATATCCAGACCTATGCCGGTTTCTTTGGAAGCATCGGCGCGGGCGTCAAACCACACATCCGCAAGCCATTCAGGATCAGAAAACGCGCTTTTCAGGCTCGGCGTCTTGTTCAGACGTCGTACAATCAAATCACGCTGACCTTTAATGGTTAACTCCCAGCTTTTACCTCGATGGGTTGGCTGAAACTTCCATTTAAGAAGGTGGGCCAGTAAGACAGCCATACGGCTGGCCAGCTCACGCTTTTCACTTTTGCCCACGTCTTCAATCTCCTCGGCGATGTTCTCAATATCAATCTGACTGAGCTTTCCGGCACGCAGTAAAGCTGCCTGTTCACTGGCCCAGGCAACAACGTCTGAATCGTAACGTGCTCCCATACAAGCCTCCGTTAGTCAAAAAGTGAAGAAACCGCCAGAACAGATATGCTCCGGGGATAACATAAGATGCAACATAAAAAGTTGCTTCCTGAAGTTTGTCAGAGACAGTCATAACAGTCAAAGCTCCATTAATTCAGAGGGCGTGAATTGCCACTCTGGAACAGTCATACCCGAATCCAATGAACGGTATATCGTCATCGAAGTCCATCGGTGGCGCACCGGCACTGCTGCCGGAGGCCTGGCCACTGTGAGTCGGTCCTGAAGGTTGCTGAGGCTGCCCCCAGTCATTCCGGGAAGACGTATTCTGTCCGCTGCCGGACTGGCGGCCGCCAAGCATCTGCATGGTGCCACCAATATTGACCACCACCTCTGTGGTGTATTTCTCCTGGCCGGCCTGATCGGTCCATTTGCGTGTGCGCAGCTGACCCTCGATGTAAACCTGGGAGCCTTTGCGCAGATATTCACCCGCAATTTCTGCCAGCTTGCCGAAAATAACCACCCTGTGCCATTCGGTCACTTCTTTCTGTTCGCCGGACTGCTTATCGCGCCAGCTCTCAGACGTGGCCAGAGAAAGGGTGGCAACTGCACTGCCGTTGGGAATATAACGAACTTCAGGATCCTGGCCGAGGTTTCCGACAAGGATAACCTTGTTAACGCCGCGTGAGGACATAATCATTTCTCCTGTAAGGAATAAAGAAACACCCCGCGAACGGGGTGTGTCAGGTGCGCATCAGAATGAGTTTTCTGCGTAGTTTTGTTGTGCGGCAGAGCCATTCTGCGGCGGCACGGAGTCAGATTTTTCAGTCTTGTAAACCATTTCCTGGCCTATTTTGATCCAGTCCACCTTTATCAGGCGGGCTTTCAGACTGACGCGCTGTTCGCCGGCATGGTCGCCTTTGTTCAGCGTAAATATGTCCGTGGACGGGTTACTCAGGTTAAAGCCCAACAGGACTTTCTTGTCTTCATCGACGGCTTTCTGGCAGCGGGCGATAAGGCTGGTTGCCTCTTTACCTGCGACAGAAATGTCAAAACGGACGTAGGCCGGATTATCAGTCGGACCACTCAGTGCATTTATTACGCAGCTGAGGAACGAGCCATTCTGATGGTTAACCTGGCGGATGTTGCTGAGATACCCGATGCCTTTGATAGTCAGGTTGAAGTACTCAGATTTTGCAGATGCAGAAGTATTGTTTGCAGACATGATGTTTTCTCCATGGAGGTAAAAAAAGGTACGGCGGAGAAACCATCTGCCCTGACGGGAGTGGTTTCCCGTCGGGGGTCAGGATCGGTTGAATCCTGAGAGTCTGGTATGTTGAAAGGACCTCAATCACTGTGCAGTGATATCCGTTTCCAGAGGTTAAACGGATTTACCACCCGAAGGTATCCTCTCTCAGGCTGCGAGGATTTTCCGGTCACCCGAAGGTGTTTCTCTCAGACCGGTGAAACGTTAGCTGGCAGTCACCCTAAGGCGTTTCTCTCAGACTGCTGAAACTTTAGCTGGCTGTGAAAAACAGCGGTAAGCACTGTTGATTTTTAAACCAAACAAGCCTGGTGTCAACCCATAAAACCAGAAATGAAAACGGCGCTGCATATGCAACGCCGTGGGGGCTGTACCAGACCTTAATGTATCTCACTACTCCGGGGATCCGTTCCCGACGCGATTTTCACGGAGCGCATGCGTCTTACAGTTCCTGCCAGATGTGCGATGGCAGACCGTCGTGCCGGTTGCCAGATTAATCCCGTTAAAGTTAAGCTGGCTGCCTCCGGCAAAGGGGTACATATCGAAGCGTAGTCACATTAGCAGAACCCGGCCCGGGGTTGTACAGTGAAATAACTCATCACTGTGCGGATGATTCTGTTTTTGTCCCTGATGCTGCTTTTTTGCGCTTTGTGGTCTTTTTCCCGTTGGTGTTAATAATACCTTTGCAGTCTGGGTAACGCACGCAACCCCAAAAATCTCCTTTCTTACCTTTGCGTTTACGTGTGGGCCCTTTGCATAACGGACAAGGGGGCGTGACGGGAGCGGTGATTTTCACACTGTCCTGGCGGCCTTTTTCGACAAGGTGACGGGTCCACTGCAGCTGCTTTTGCATAAAGACCGCAAGCGACATTTTCCCCTGCGAAATATCATCCAGTGCCTGCTCCCATAATGCGGTCATGCCCGGGCTCGTCAGCGTTTCCGGCAGGGCCGCAATCAGCTCCCGGGCCATCTGCGTTGAGTGGATGTGCTTCCCTTTTTTCTCCAGATAGTGTCGTTTGAAGAGGGTTTCGAGTACTGCCGCACGCGTCGCCTCTGTGCCCAGACCTGCGTTATCACGCAGCACTTTCTTGAGCTTCGGGTCACTGACGAAACTGGCCGCGTTCTTCATGGCAGCAATCAACGTCCCCTCCGTGAACGGTTTAGGCGGACTGGTTTTCATATCTTTAACCTCAGAACCGGTGACAGCGCAAATATCCCCTTTTGCCAGCGCCGGCAGCGCCATACTGTCACCGTCGACGTCCTCTTCATCGTCATCTTTTTCAGCCTGGAACAATGACTTCCAGCCCGTCACCACACCGACTTTCCCGCGTGTACGGAACAGCTGACCACCGATATTGAAAGACGCCTCCGTCACGTCAGATTCCTGCAGCGGAAGGAACTGGGCGAAATAATGCTGGCGAATCAGATGGTAGACCTTCAGCTCATCGGCGCTGAGGCGCGACAAATCAAATGCCTGTCGGGTGGGAATGATGGCATGGTGCGCGGTGATTTTCTTGTCATTCCAGACACGCGAGACAAACTTCCTGTCCAGCTGATTCAGTACCGGGGCCACAGCGGGATCGGATTTTGCCACTGCCGCCAGAACGTCGGGTATTTCCTGCTGCATCGAAGTTGGAAGGAAACCGCAATCTGTCCGGGGGTAGGTGGTCGCTTTGTGGGTTTCGTAGAGGGATTGGGCAATGGCGAGCACATCATTTGCGCCCATGCCGAACTTTCGGGAGCAGACCTGCTGAAGGGTGCCCAGGTCAAAACAGAGGGGGGCCGCCGTTTTTTCCCGCTTCTGTGTTACCTCCAGTACCACAGCCCTGCCCTGCTGCTGACACAACTGCCCCACCGCCCGGGCGGCCTGGGGATTGATGCAACGCTTTTCCTCATCACAGTACTGCTCAACGGGCACCCAGACTGCCCGGAACCGGACGCCCTCTTTTTCAATAAGCGCATGTACCTGCCACCAGGGCTTTGGCACGAAGGATGTGATTTCATTATCCCTGTTAACCACCATAGCAAGCGTCGGCGTCTGTACCCGCCCGACGGACAGCACTTCTGACACCCCTGAGTCACGGGCCTTAAGGGTATAAAGACGCGTCAGGTTCATGCCAATGAGCCAGTCCGCCTGGCTCCTGCCCTTGCCGGCATCATACAGCAGGGCTGTTTTTTCCCCCGGAAGAATACTGCTAAGTGCTTCCTTCACACTGGCCTCATCCAGGGCTGACAACCAGAGCCGGCGTACCGCGCCACTGTAGCGGCAGTATTCCATCAGCTCACGAGCGATCACCTCGCCCTCGCGGTCGGCATCGGTTGCGATGACCACTTCAGACGCCTTTTTGAGCAGCTTACTGATAACGGTGAACTGCGATTTTGTCTGCTCTTTAACGACCATTTTCCAGGCCTCAGGCAGCACAGGCAGAACATCGGCACGCCATGGCCTGCCATACTGCTCGCCATAGGCTTCAGGGCTGGCAGTTTCGAGTAAATGGCCGACCGCCCAGGTCACAACGATGTTACCGCCGCTGATAAATCCCTGCTCACGCTTGCTGATACCCAGCACGCGGGCAATATCCTTTGCCTGGGAGGGTTTTTCACACAGAAAGAGTTGCATGTGTTGCCTCCCGCATCAGCGTTTTTCACCCGCCGCAACAGCGCGGACATCATTCATCAGCTTCGTGACGCCGGACCCGGCCAGACGCTGTGATGATGATGAGCGATAGACAACATAGAGCCTGCTGCCGGACCCGTTTTTCTCGATTTCGATATCCAGGTGATCACGTCCGTTCCAGTCGGAGCCCATTTTGTAGTAGCTGCCCGGCATGGCGTCCCAGACGGGATGCGCATCATCTTCTGCCGCCGCTTTCCAGTCCCCGTCATTTGCGGCCTGCCGCAGTGCCTCAAGCTCCTGTGTGGAGATAAATTTGTAATGGCGCTTCAGGCGGGCCGCCGCGGTATCCACATCGACCGGCACGGAGAACGTTTTATCGACGGACTGCATGGCCTGTTGCCCCGCCGGGCTCATCAGCGGCATCCCGCCACTTTCTCCGCTGTCGTTGCCGCCTAACGTTTTTGTCAGGTTCGCAGCGGTATCGCTGACCTGTTTATTAATCGCAGCCCAGTCCGTTGTTGCGCATCCGCTCAGTAAAAAGAAGGAGGTGAGGAGGAACACAGGGCGAATCATATTATTTCTCCTCCTGAACGGCTTTTCTCAGAGGTGGAGAAAAGGAAGAGCGTTTCTTACCAGTAAGAATGTCAGTATCGGGCATGCCCAGTTTTTCTATTGCCTGTTGTGCTTCTTTAGTCTGGATTGCTATGTCAGCACGGTTAACCTTGACGGTTCGATAAAGGCGTAGCACACCATATACTTTTCTGATTAAGTGAGCGCAATGGCTCAGTAGTTCATCGCGACGGTTGCGGGATATGAGACCGTAATGAGCCGCCTGGAATGCTTTAAGGGCCATCTGGTCATATCCGACGAGTACCCATACACATCTGTAACCCAGCGGAGAACGACTGTATACGCCTATATTAAGTGGAGACGAGGAGGCAATGTCAGAAAATGAAACAGCAGGGGGAACTGATTTCAATATGACCTCAAGTTCTTCTACCCGGCTTTTGATATGTTCTCCAGCTTCATTCAAAAGCGTTTCAACCCTGAACATCGCCTCATCTGCCCATGGGTTATCTGCCAGGGAATCCTGATAAATAATTCCTGAGCGCTTAATAGCCTGGGGCATACTCATGATGGCATGCTTAACTTTCTTTACACCCTCCTTCGCCTGAGCCTGCGGGCGGCCTTCCCAGAGACGGATAGCATAGTTTGAGTGGATCTCGATTTTCAGGGAGGATGTGAGTCCGCCCGGTTTATCGCTTCGCGTTTCATTTTCAGTGGTCATGAAATCATCTCCTGTAAGATCCCGGTCAGGTTCGACCTGAGTCAGTGATACTCTTCAGGCAGGAGCTTGGGGACAACTAGAAACCAGATCCCTAATCTCGGAAATTCACTTATATGGCTTCATAGCGGGCTGGCTCAGGGCGTTGAAGTAGTCAGTTATATAGAATGACACCTCAAACTGCTTAAAAATCAAAAGATAAAATCCTTTCATGTTTTACTCAAACCAGACCCATACAGTGCTGTACATTTTTTATCCGCCGCTGCCACTCGCAGCACTGTTTGCTTTTTAACCACTGCTGCCACTCGCAGCACCGATTACTTTTTAACCACTGCTACCACTCGCAGCACCGATTGCTTTTTAACCACTGCTGCCACTCGCAGCGGTGGTTGTTTTTTAACCTCCGGTTCTAGAAGTAGCTATCTATCGTTTAGCTTTCTACGAATATCTCTAACCAAATTTCGTATGTTCTCTTCCGATACAGGATGGACAGAAGAACGTGGTTCTGGCTTCCACAGCTGTTGTTCAGGACGCTGAGCATTTTTTTGCACGGCACTCTCAGGCGAATCATCAGCCTGACGGGGCGCGTATAACCTGCCCTCACGGGCCTTTTTCATTACGGCCAGCAACCAGCCAACCGGGTTGCTGAGCTGCTGGCGTGCCATCACCTTTTGCAGGCTGAGCAGCACAAGTTGTGCCTGTTCTTCAGGCAGCGCCTGCAGCTGGGCGGTCAGCATGGCAATATCTTCTGCCGGCACAAGTTCATGCAAACTGTCGGGAAGCACAGGTTTACCCGGTACGTACGTATTTTTATTCACACTGTGTGTGATACTACGTACGTAATGGTTCGGTTTCCGAACCCGGTCATAACTGCCTGTTTTTACTGGCAGTACGGATTCCGAACTCAGTGAATTGTTGTATCTTTCTGGGCTGAGTTCGGTATCCGAACCCTGTTTTTTAGCGATGATTCCTGGCCGTTTATGACTGAGTTCGGTTTCCGAACCCGGTGCGGGACGGGGTATTCGGTGATGATGTTTCGCCATCTGGCTGGGCGTCTGTGGGCGGTCCAGACGCGATTCGATCAGCGCAAGATGGCTGCGATAATGGCGCATGGTGGGGTCGTTTTTTATATCGTCGAGCACTTCGCGGGCGGTCTGGCTGATAGTCCGGTTTTTACTCAGGCAGGCATCCGCCACCGTATCAAGGAAGCGGGGGTCGAGCGTTTCCGCATCGCTGAACGTCAGGGGCTCATCGTGCTGAGCATAGATATTCCCCCGCACCCGCCCTTTATCATCCCGCACGCGTTTACAGAGGCTGAGCCAGCCGGTTATTCGTAGCATAAGCAGGACGCGGCTTACCGTTTCCCTTGAGGCTTTCCCCTTTCCGGGTGAGGCAAGCTGCAGTTGCAGTTCGTCATAGCTGGGGAAAACTGCCCCCTCATTATTTTGTGCATACAGCCGGATCATCATCCAGCCCATCTTGTCCAGTGGTGACAACCGCGTGTCGAGCAACAGCCGGCGGGGAATGGAATCATGCACATTTCCGGTAAACAGCAGGCCGTTACGTATCCTGCCATCATCCCGCCGGGGTCTGGCCGCAAGGCGGGCATTCATTTTATCCAGCGTATAAGCAATCAGGCTTTCTGCAGGCAGACTCATTATTTTTCCTTTTCGGCCGCCATCACGGCCGTTCTGAACTGTCAGTATGCTTAGTAATGCACCCGCGTACGGGTGCAGGGTAAACAGGCTGTCATGCTGCTATTTCCGTATGGCGCTGTTATAGCGTTCGTGGCTGAGAAGAAGCCATGTCCGGCCTTCGTTGCGACTCAGCAAACGCCAGAACGGGCCGAGATCGATTTTGTAGTAACCGCAGCCTTTCTCATCGAGCCGGGTGTAATTACGCGCCCCCTGCCGGAAACGGCGAACCTGACGTAACGCCTTCTGACAGCATTGCGGCGGCGTACCATGGGGAGCCCGCAGGCCCGGCGCAACCATCCTGTATTTCATGCCGTCTTCCTTACCGGCGTTCGTGCCGGAGAAGGCTGCCGGGTTTTGTGCCAGCCGCGGACGGCATGCCAGACGGACGTCAGCGAGACGTTCATCTGTTCTGCAGCCAGCATCATTACGTCCAGCCCGTCAGCACTTTCCGCATCTTCAACGCCGGACTTTTGCCACTGACGCCACAGGGCGGCGTTTTCCTCATCACCCAGTGCGTTACCGCGCCCCGGCCGGACATCGATACCGGCAATACGACGGCGGGCCGCCACGTCCGTACTGGAGAGCCCGAAGTAATTGGCCATCAGTTCAATGGAGCCGCCCAGCGCCAGCGCCCGATCGATACGCTGGAGTCGTTTCTGTTCCGTCCGGGCCTGCTGCAGCATGCGCACCAGATTGCCGTGATTGATGCCCACACTGATGATCGACACCTCACTGCCGGAAAGGTAGTGAAGCTCTTCGAGCGAGAGCCCCTGCAGCATCTGCATTTCCTCGCGGTTCAGTCCCAGCGATTCGCAGCGGCGCAGATAGCCACTTCTGAGATCCATAACCAGCTGCATCAGCAATCCGTTGGCAGCCTGAGATAAACTGTTCATCATTCCCCCTTAATCCTGACGGTAACCAATGGCTGCCGGACCCCGGCCGCTGACACCATGATGAATACGGGCATTTTGTCCGGCTTCATACCCCTGATAACGTGCTGTATCCGCCCCGCGGCAGGCTTTCAGTTCACGGGTTGTGACTGTTTTCATACTGCGGCTTTCCAGCCAGTGGCTCATCACCTGCTCCTCCTCGCTGCTGATGTCAGTTGCCGATATCACCTCACGCACCCCACATACCCAGCCGTCACGGAACTGCTCCGCTCTCGCCCGGCGTGTGGCCAGTTTCAGCCGCTTACTCTGGGTTTTGAGATAAGAATTTGTGGCATCTTTCAGCTGGCGCGTCAGCACATCAAAGGCATAGGCTGCTATCTCAGGTTTTTCACTGAATCCGTAAAAGGTTACCGAACGGCGATACCCGGCAGAGGTCTGACGCCATGAGTAATAAGCGCGGCAGCCAAAGGCATGACAGACGCCCCGGACAAGGGTCACCATCCATTCCGGAACTTTTTCAGCATCCGAAGGGGCCGTGCGGGAAGACGCCTCGCGCACAGATGTAAGACTGGCGTCAAGCTCGCTGATACCGTATCTGGCCATCAGCTTCTGGGCACGCTGCAGGGCCAGTCCTGCCTCATGGGCATTACTGTTGCTGCGGCCCAGCTTCAGCAGTTTCCTGACAAGATTCAGCAGTCGCAACTGTCGCTGTGAGTTATTCATCACTGTTATCCTCCCCGTACGTCAGACCGCGTTGCAGCTCCCGAAGACGGCGCATAACGCGCATCAGGCGCAGCAGTTTCAGAGCATCTTCATCTGTCAGTGCAGGTGCTTCCCCCTCACCCGGGCCGCCGGTGAAAAGCTCCGGCAGACCACACACTCCTGCCGCAGGATGCAGCGCAGGCGCTTCGCCGGTCAGGCCCAGCAGAAATGCGGCGGCTTCAGAACACACCTCACCTGCCCCGACGTAACCGGCAGACATGTCATTGTCGCGTTGCGGAAGAATTTCATCTTCGCAGCCAAGGACCTCACCCAGCTCCCAGGCCAGACGAAAAGCGGTATTCTGCAGGTGTTCGATATCGTCCTGATGGGCCGGCACATGCCAGATGCTGTCATTAGTCACTGGCGCGTCATCCTGCAGGACAACTTCAGGTTCTGGTGTTAAAAGAGAAAGCAGGCCATCCTCCCCATTGTCCTCTTCTCCACCATTCTCTTCTCCGTACCCATCGGAGAGGGTAACCAGCCCGCTAACATCCCCGCTCTCACCTGAAATGACCGGCGCGGCACCGTACATATCTGGCTGAACCTCATGCCGGGGGGGCTGTTTATCCAGTTTTTCAGGTGGGGTATTATCCGGGGCGGGCGTTACCGGCTCTCCTGAGATTTCACGACGTGGACTGGAGAAAGGCTGCGCGACCTCAACAGACTTCTGCGCCGGTGTGGCCTGACCTGCAGAGTCAGCGGTGACGAGGCTGTTTACGGGAGGGATGGACACCGGTTCTGGATCGCCGAAGTGATGTCTGCGGTTACGTTCTTTAGGATCCAGTTCCATCATCCAGCGGTCATAATCCAGCTCCGGATGGGGCAGCGCATTCAGTAAATCACCAATTAATTCATCGCGAAACATCTCAAGAGACCACAGTTCCGGTGAGTTGAAACGGCCACAACACTGGCCAAAAACGTCGCTGAAGGATTTGTCGCCTGTGTCTGAAATCAGGCAAAACTCATCCCACACGCGTTCAGCATCATGCCGGAGCGCCAGCAGCGCCGTTATCTGAGGCCTGCCGAGCCCGGACTCAAGCAGGTCTGGGATCCACGGAAAAAGATATTTCAGTGCATCTTCCATACGGCTGATAGTTGAATTATGTACCGGCAGACCTTCACGGGTCAGAAGCTCTGACAACTGTCGTAAAGAGACTGGCTTTCCTAACTGCTCTTCATATATAGAGCGGGCTTTGTGGATCCCCTGCGCTTTTTCAATAAAACTCAGTTCCCCGCGCACTTCATTCTCTGCCAGATGGCCGATAACACACTGCAGCCGTCCCGGCCACGGCTTGAACAACACATGGACACGGAAAAAACGGTCTTCTCCGGTCTCCTGCCACAGTTCTGACAGGATCTGATAACGTGTATTACCACCGTCGCTGAAGATGTACATATCGGGCTCACCATCCGGGTCACGGGTGACTTTGGGTACGGTGTCCAGCCCGCGCGAACGGATGGAAGCCTTGATATCGTCATAACGCGGATTGCGTGATGTTCGCGGATTATCAGGATTCGGGCTTAACTGGTCGAGCGTCAGGACCATGGGCATTTCAGCCGCCGGCATGACGCTGATATTGCCGGCCGCCTGCGACTGGCGTCCGGGCTGCAGCATGGCAGCCCCCACATTAGAACTTTTACGGCTCATGCCTGTTTCCTCCCGCTGCGGTAACCGAAGTCATAGCTGCCTTCCTGAAACTCCGAAAAGAGGGTATAACGCCCGTCAAATTTGACTTTCACCGTGCCGGTTGGCCCCTGCCGCTGCTTGCCGACAATGATCTCAGCCACCCCGGCATCAGGAGTGCCGGGGTTATAAACCTCATCCCGGTAAATAAACATGATGAGGTCTGCATCCTGCTCAAGCGCACCAGAGTCACGCAGGTCACCATTATTAGGGCGTTTATCGGCCCGCTGCTCCACCAGGCGGTTGAGCTGGGAAAGCGCCAGTACCGGACAGCCCAGCTCTTTACCGAGCGCCTTAAGCGAGCGGGAAATTTCCGCTATTTCCTGCGTGCGGTTTTCCTGCTCGGGGGAGCGGACAAGCTGCAGATAGTCCAGCATGATGAGAGAGGGTCTGCCGTATTTGCGGACATAGCGACGGGCGCGGGCGCGCAGTGTAGCCGGGGTCTGGTAGCTGGTATCATCAATGATCAGACGGTTTTTCCATTCAATAATGCGACCGGTAGCCGCTGACACGCGAGCCCAGTCTTCATCATCCATGTTGCCGCTGCGAAGCCGGGACAGTTCCACCCGGCCTTCCATCGCCAGCAGGCGCATCATCAGCTGCTCTGAGGGCATTTCAAGACTGAACACAAAGACGTGATCGTCAGGTTTTGCGCCCACGGCCGCGGTGCAGGCGGCCATGGCCAGCGACGTTTTTCCCATGGAAGGACGGGCGGCCAGCAGGGCCAGATCGCCGGGCTGGAGACCACAGGTCATCGCGTCCAGTTCACTGAAACCGGTCGGTGTGCCGGTGAGGCCGTCACTGGCGGACATACTTTCCAGATGCGTCAGCAGTTTATCCAGCGCCTCGTTAACGCCGGTCTCACTGTTGAGCTGCATGGCTCCCTGTTCGGCAATGTTAAACAGCTTACCTTCGGCCGACTCAAGGATGCCGGCCGAGCTGGCTTTCGGGGCCTGCACATCGGAAAGAAGACTGTTACCCACTGTCATCAGCTGCCGCAGGCGGCTTTTCTCCGCCACCACGCCGGCGTAAGCAAGGATATTGGCTGCAGACGGCGTGTTTTTACTCATTTCAGCCAGATAAGCAAAGCCGCCACACTGTTCAAGGTCGCCTTTGTTCTCCAGCCGTTCCGTAATAGTGATGAGATCGAGCGGTAGCCCTTCTCCGGCCAGCTCGGCCATGACGCGGAAGACCATACGGTGCGGCCGGGAAAACAAATCTTCCGGGGAGATTTGCAGTATCACCTCATCCCACCGGTCGTTATCAAGCATCAGTCCGCCCAGTACGGCCTGCTCAGCCTCATAAGAGCAGGGCATCATCATCTCAGACATGACGCACCTCCCGGGTCAGAACGTCACTGAAATGGCTCTGCCACTCAGGGAACAGTTCACACGCGAGGTCGTGCATGGTGACGGCTGCGGCCGGACCTTTGCGGCGTGTTTTGTATTCCAGACGATGCACGGGCTGCTGCTTGACGTGCCCCAGTTTGAAAATATCCAGCGCCTCGATACGGGTATTGAGTAAACGATAAACGTCACGGTTGCCCAGCGCAGAGGCGTCGTAATGTTTTTCGTTAATGATGGCGGCAAGACCGTCCATTGCTTCACGGTCAAGCAGAGTGTTTTCGATACAGTTGACGAGAATGGAAATATCAGGAAGGCGGATACCGTAATTTTCATAGGTTTTCAGGCGGGTAAGCATGTGAAGGGAGCCGCGGATAAATTCACGGACATCCGGAAGGATGGGTTTAACAACGCCCATCACATTACCGGTAGAGGACAGGAGGGAAAGCTCAGTCATAACGCCTGTTGCGCCTTTAGAATCCACAATAATGGCGTCATAACGGTTAAAGAAAGGATGCTGAAGTATGTTACGCAGGCGAAGACGGCCATCTGCAGCGTGGAGCATCGCGGTCGGCAACAGTTCGTCCGGGTCGTTTGAGTAGATGACATCGAGATTTTTTATGGCGGTCTGCGAAATGCATTGCGTATGGTCACTGACCATCTGCATCAACAATTCATAGAGACCGAATGGGGATTCATGCTCCAGCGCGAAGATACTGCTGGCTGTGGGCTGGGAATAGTCTGCATCCACAAGAAGGGTATTCAGGCCAGCATCGGCAAGAAAACCGGCAAGGTAAGCAGCAAACGTGGATTTGCCTTCTCCACCTTTGGGAGAGATAACGGGAAGTATTGTCATTTTGCACATCCAAAACAATGGTTTGGATGTATGCGTTAGCGATTATTCACATCTCTGTAACACAAAGGCAAAAAATTTAACTTTCCGGCAATGGGATTGAAAATCCCCGTGTCCTTGGTTCGATTCCGAGTCCGGGCACCACTTCTTCAGAAAACCCAGCCTATGGCTGGGTTTTTGCTTTTCTGCATCCGAATCTTTATCAGCCAAATTCGCTGATTCAGCCTCTTAAAGTGCGTTCAGCACTTCCGCTTTCACCGTTTTTATCGCCTGCTTCATCTGTTTAAGCTGCTTGCGCAGGGCTTGCACTTCATCGCCGTCAGGAATAAGTACAATGCAGTCTCCGGCAATCTTCACTGTGACACCAGTACCGGTGTAGAAGCCAGCGTCTTTGAGCCATTTCCCGCTCAGGTTAAGAGCTGGTGTGCTGGGGCGGTTCTGGTTGGGAACATAGCTGACGGTGTAGCGGCGCTCGGTTTTGCCGGTTTTTTCGGATGATGGGTGAGTTGGGGTGGGAATCGTTGCCATGTGGGCATCCTCCTGTAACGGGTTAAACGTCCGCCACAGGAGAGGTCAATCTCACGGGTGGCGGAGCCAGACGGGGTTGACCTTACCGGCGTTACAGGGAACCGGCGCATCTTGCGACGCCCCCGCCTGGCCCACCATTGAGGTGTAGCCGTGCGTACGACATATTTTACGACGTTAGCACGTCATATGTCGCCCGTAACATTCTATCAGAGAGGTCAATCCCGACACCTGATTTTGCAGGTGCGTGTAGAAAGTACCGCTATCGTTAACCCGCCGCAATCCGCTCCCGGACTTCCTGAAAACGCGATGGTTATTCTGGAATCCCCCTCGCAAAATCCTCTGCAACCCCGCCGTTTTCCGTTACCCTGGTGCCGCAGGCACCCGGCAGATCAACACCCCACCCAGGACTCCCGTATGCTGCTGGCGACCCAGCACTCATAACACGGCGGGTCATCATACCTTCGAACGCTGACGTTCGGCATAATCTCGCGCTAACCATATTGCATATTCCATGCGAGGAATCGCAGCCTCCAGAGCAAAAAACTTTGCCCCGGGACAGCTGTTAACTTCGAAAATCCACAATTTTCCTTCTCTATCAACGCCAATATCAATACCGAGTGCATCAATCATAAACTCTGGATACAGAGACTGAAATTTTGCAGGGAATGATTTCGCCAGCGCTCTTAGGTCATTGAGAATCTGACGGCCTTTGTCCTGCCCAAACTGTACAGTCAGAAAAGAGCTTGCACTCGCCATGCTCCCACCTGCTGAAATATTAGAAACAATGGTATCTCCTGCACCAATTCGTGCATAGATCTTCACCAACTTCCATCGGGCTTCTGCCCCTCGTCGGACATGAATCCGAATATCGAAAGGAAGTCCATGGCTGCTTCGACTCTCAACATATTTTTGCAGAAGGTAGTGCTTTTCTCCGATAACATCATGATAAAAATTCGCTAAATCAGCGGTGCTTAACTCACTTACCTTACCGCAGTGATTAACCCTAACCCCCCCCTCAATGCGCTCAAAGTAACTTACATTCGACCCTTGAGATCCGCGCATTGGCTTAATAACAAATCTCTCGAAGAACCCTGCTGCATGAGTAAAATCAGTTAATGTATTAATAGAATAATCAGGGATCAATAACTCTTCGTAGATACCAGCTTTCTTTATCCGGTTGAATGTGGTCAGTTTGCCGCCTAATAAATGCATGGTGAACGGCGCATTCTGAGTAAGAACAGAAAAAATGTCCTTGCGCCTAAGAGAGCGCTCGTCATTTTCAATGACATCAGGGAAATCACTAACGATAGTTCGCCATTGACCATCAACATAATGTAATGCATTTATTTTTTTCTTATTTATATCAACGTCGTCAGGTGTAAAATATATCAATTTCGCATTTTGCATTGCAGCAGCGTGGGCATTGGCTACAATGGCATTACCCGGGCGGCCTGCGCTTCGGATCATCCCTACGACGAGTGTTTTTTTTGTTGATACCCGTTGTTCATCCATTCATTTATTCCTTTTCCGGCACAAACAATTAATTATCCTTAGCCCATTATCTGCATTAGGCCTTACGTTTTATGCATTCTGAGCTACAACTTTTTACTAACGTGTAATATCCTAAACCAGGGTTATATCAGGATAATGCATCATATATTAAGCAAACTACTGCGCGTGCTTGCACAAAACAATAATCATAGTGGTATGCTGAGTAAATAGTTTCTCGATAAGGATGTTCTGGCAAGACAAGGAGAATAAATGCCCCTCAACCATTTACTTGCACATATCCGGCTCCAGGTTGACAAACTGGCAATTTCCGCGCAACCGTCCCCCTTTCCCGGCTATATCCTTTTCCTGAGCGCTAGCAATGGTGAGGAACGCGCCTATACCGCCTATGCCTGCGGCAGCACGCTCGATGAAGCCTGGCAGCGCGCGGCGGACGATTTACAGCTCTGGGAAAACCAGCAGCCACGCTCTTTACTCTGGCTACGCGCCGATTTTGTCGACAAAATTCAGACCCTGCGCTGGGACGAACTACAGGATAAATTTGGCAAAACCAAGCGTAACTACTTTCGCTTTGGTCTGAGCCTCACGCCTGATTTCCAGCGTCCCATTCTCGAACAGGAAATTTACGCCAACGCACTGCTGTATCACGGTAGTGAAGGCGTTGCGACACCCAATGCGACGAATCTGGCGCACTACGCACGCTGGCGTTTCGGCACCGCACTGAGCTGGCCGGATAAACCAGAACAGCTTATCTGGCGTTTCACCACCCGCAGCCTGTTCTGCGATGGCAAGCAGGTGTACCCCATCGAATCCAATGGTCGCAATTCCGGCTATCGTCAGCTGTCGCACTGGCAGGAAGAGGCGCTCGATCCGATGATCTTCTCCGCCAGCGACTATCTGGCTCGTCAGGTGAAAAACTCGGGGCGCTACCATTACGGTTGGTTCCCCTGCTTCGACCGCGCGATCCCAACCTATAACGCTCTACGCCACGCCAGTTCAACCTACGCGCTGCTCGAAGGCTGTGAAGTGACGCAAAATGAAACCCAGTTTGCGGCGATTGAGCGCGCGCTGCACGACCTGTCGAGCGAACTTATCGAAACGCGCCGCCTGCCGGACGGCAGCAATGCTGACTTCCTGATCGACACCGGCGGCGAGATTAAACTTGGCGGCAATGCGGTCTCTATTCTGGCGATGGTCAAGTACACTGAGCTGACCGGTGACGAACGTTATCTCCCGCAGATGCAGCGACTGGCTAACGGCATCGGTTTTATGCAAAAGCCGGAGACCGGCGGCTTTAATCACGTTCTGCACGCCGCCGATCTGTCGCTGAAAGCCGAACACCGCATCATCTATTACGATGGGGAAGCCGCCTTCGCGCTGATGCGTCTGTACGGCCTGACAAAAGCGCCGCGCTGGCTGGCTATCGTTGAGCGCGCCATGGATCACTTTATTGCGCAGAAGCACTGGCAGGCTCACGACCACTGGCTAAGCTACTGTGTAAACGAGTTAACGCTGTATCGTCCGCTCGAACGCTATTATCAGTTCGGTCTGGACAACGTACGCGATCATCTGGACTTCGTGATCAACCGGGTCACTACCTATCCGACGCTGCTCGAACTGATGATGGCGGCGTCGCGCATGCTAAGCCGTCTGGCAACTTCCGAGCATCGTCACCTGCTGGACGGGTTTGATCTGGAAAAATTCAACCTGGCGCTGGAGACGCGTGCGCGCTACCTCGCGAACGGCTTTTTCTGGCCGGAGCTGGCGATGTTCTTCAAAAATCCGTCCCGCATCGTGGGCAGTTTTTTCATTCGTCACCACAGTTTCCGGGTGCGGATTGATGATGTAGAACACTACCTTTCCGGCTATGTCGCTTACCGAAAACACTGGCGTCATCAGCATGACAAGACGACATAACCCCCTCATGATGAGCGTTTCCTGAATGAAGCGCTTGCGGGATATTGTTCGTCCCTTTATCTGGAAACGCTGGCTGTCTTTGTTTCTGGCGCTGCTGCTATTGGTGCCGCCCGAACTGGGCGCAGGGTGGGATTTCAATACCATCAACGAACGGACGCAACGTTTGTATGGCCCCGCGACGCCAACGGCCCAGCGCAATATCGATGCCTGGGAGGCGTTGCTTAAGCAGCCCACGCAGGGCAATATTCAAGCCACCCTGAACCGCGTGAACCAATTTTTTAATTCGCGCATCCGCTTTGTGGACGATATAACGGTGTGGGGGCAAGAAGATTATTGGGCGACCCCGGTGGAAGCCCTGCGTAAAGGCGCGGGAGACTGCGAAGACTACGCGCTGGCCAAATATTTTACCCTACGTGAATTAGGTGTTCCGGCAAGCCAGCTGCGGATTACCTACGTTAAAGCATTACAATTAAATCAGGCACATATGGTTGTAACATGGTATTCGACGCCGGACGCTATTCCGCTGGTTCTCGATAACCTGAAGCCCGCCATATTACCCGCCACCGCCCGCAGCGATCTGCTCCCTGTTTATTCCTTTAACGGGGAAGGTTTATGGATCCCGCAGGCCAGCGGCAGCAAGCGCGTTGGCGACAGTAAACGACTTTCACGTTGGCAGGATCTTCTCACCAGGATGCGTGCAGAAGGGTTTGTAATTAATGAATAGGAAGCGGTCATGTCCCTTTATAAACAGCTACTGATTGGCATCTGCCTGTTTACGCTGACGATCTTCTGCGGCAACTTTTTTGCCACGCTGGAAAGCTCGCGCGAGCAGTATCATAACCAGCTGAGCGCGCATGCCCAGGATGCCGCCACGGCGCTCGGCCTATCGTTGACCGCACATATCGACGACCCGGTCATGACCGAGCTGATGGTGAACTCCATTTTCGACAGCGGTTACTTCTACCGCATTCAGGTCGTGGATATCAAAACAGGTAAGCCCATCATTGAGCGCCAGAACATCCCGCCCAGCGCCAATGTGCCTGGCTGGTTTGCCCGTATAGTGCATCTGAACCCCGGCCAGGGCGAAGCCATCGTCATGCGCGGCTGGACGCAGGCCGCGCGCGTAGAGGTGGTCAGCCACCCGATGTTTGCGCTGTCGCGTCTGTGGAGCAGCCTGGTCGCCAGCTTCCTGTGGCTAACCGGCTGTAGCGTGTTGTGTATCCTGGGCGCGATGTTCCTGTTGCGCCACCGTCTGCGCCCGCTGAACTACATCGTGGAACAAGCCACCGCGATCAGCCGCCGCGAGTTCCTGAGCCTACCTGCGCTGCCGAAAACGCCGGAGCTGCGTCGGGTGGTCGAAGCCACCAATATGATGGTCACCCAGCTTAAAGCGCTGTTTAGCGAGCAGGCTCAGCGCACCGAAGTATTGCGACAGGAAGCCTATAACGATAGCCTTACCGGTCTGAACAACCGTCGCGCGTTTGACATAAAATTCCAGACCCGCCTCAGCGATGAGGATCACGCCGACGGCAACCTGATCCTGCTGCGTGTGCAGGACTTGATGGGGCTTAACCAGCGTCTTGGCGGTGCCAGCACCGATAAATTACTCAAAGCGGTGGCCGATATTCTCAGCAGCCTCCAGCAGCGCTTTTTCCACAGCGAAGGCTTCGTCGCCCGCGTACGCGGCGGTGAGTTCGCGATTATCACCGACCCCGTCCTTCCCACTGAGATGGAAAGCTTCGCAAACTCGCTGAACACGCAGCTGAAGGCGCTCTATGAAACGGGTTTGAGCGACGTAAACCCGGTGGCACATTTTGCTGAAGTCGCTTTCCACTATGGTGACACACCGCAAAACCTACTGCGTCAGGTGGACCAGATTCTGGTGGCCGCAGAAGCGGATATGCGTACCTTCATCGACCCGGAATTGGCCGCCCAGCAAACGCCAGATGACGACCACCACCACTGGCACCAGCGCCTGACGGAGATTCTGGATAAAGAAGCCTTTGAGCTGTATTCGCAGCCCGTGTATGAGTGCAATAGCAAACACGTTGTTCTGCATCGTAAAATTCTGGCGCGTATTAAAACCGCAGAGGGCGAAATTATCCCGGCAGGTCGTTTCATCCCCTGGGTTCGCCGCCTGGCCCTGGGACGCCGTATGGACGTCGTTATGCTCAAACAAACGCTGCGCGCGATGGAGAGCACCACCCACGCTTTTGCGCTCAGTATTAGCGGCGAAAGCGTCGCGGACGACGACGGGTTGAACGCCCTGCTCCAGCCGCTGAAAGCGGCGCGCCACCTGGCATCGCGCCTGACCCTCGAGCTGGATGAAAACGAACTACCGGAGCCAGAACGCGTCAGCGTGCTGGTGAAAAAACTACAGGAACTGGGCTGCGGCCTGGGAATTCAACATTTCGGCGGTCGCTTCCATCTGATTGGCAACCTGCCGCAGTGGGGGCTGGCGTGGATTAAGGTCGACGGTGGCTATATTCACCACATCAATGAAGAAGAAGATAAAAAACTCTTTATAGAAGCTATTTATTGGGCGACACGCCAGATCAATGTCCCCCTTATCGCCGAACGTGTGGAGAACGAAGGCGAGCTGGCCGTGCTGGAGAAAATTGGCCTGTATGGCGCAATGGGCCGCTATTTTAGCGATGCCAGCACACTACAATAATTTTCAGGAGAGCAGCCATGCATTTTATTGAACGCGATGGTGAAGGACGGATCGTTCGGGTTGAGGCCGCTGAATTCAGCGGTATGACAGAGCAAAGCGCGGAGACAACCGCAGAGATTGGCGAATGGCTGAAGGTGGAAAGCCTACGTACGGCCACGCTACAGCGTTTGCAGCAGAGCGACCTGGATATGGTCCGCGTGCTGGAAGACCTCATTGAAGTGCTGATGAGCAAAGGGGTTATCAGCATCACCGACCTCCCGCCAGCAGCACAAAACAAACTGTTAAACCGTGCACAAGCGCGTCAGACGCTGAGCGGGTTGGAAGGGCTCATTGGCGATGACGAGGAAAGGCTAATATAACCCAATAATTAAGCTGACTATTTAAGGCGCATTAATAATGCGCCTTAAATATCATTAGCGCTCTAACCATTGATATTTCCCCTCCTATATTTAGCGGCTGCTTACCGCCATACCGGATTAAAACAACATTAAAATCAAAGAATAAATCCTCAATTCGTCCTATCTTAGGACAAAGATACGACCTATCGTCGGTCACGGGTGTATTACAGCGATCGAAATATCAGTACTATTAATCAATCTAGCTGAAATCCCCTTCATAGTTCGGCGATAACAAAACGATAAAAAATATTACAGCGGAAACGGAAAACACCGCGCAAGACCAATGGGAGAGTAAGATGAGCGGTATAGCCGGAACAATTAAAGCGATTATCGGCCAGGTCTTCGCCATTTCACCAGATGGAACCCGACGCCTGCTCGTTGAGGGCGATAAAATTCTCAGCGGCGAGCAAATTGAAACGGGCGCTAACGGAGCCGTTACTCTCGCTCTCCCGGATGGAAAAACGCTGGATCTCGGCCGCGACAGCCACTGGGCTGGCAGCCACAGCATCACCACCACGCCTGCGGCACCGGACACCACGGATATTGCCGTCATTCAGCAGGCCATTGCCGACGGCCAGGATCCGACACAAATTCTTGAGGCTACCGCCGCAGGCCCACAAACCACCACCGGCAGCGGTGAACCCGGTGCTGGCGGTGCCCATACTCACGTTATCCTGGATCTCACCGGCGAACGAGTCGATCCCACCGCCGGATATCCGACAGAAGGTATAGATTTCCCCAATACGCCATTAGAAGAGGAACTGACGTTCCTGGATCGATCGGATGCAGTGGACGAGGGTGACTCTGATTCCGACAGTGACTCCGATACTGACAGTGACTCTGACTCAGACAGCGATTCGGATTCGGACAGTGACTCCGACTCTGACAGCGATTCAGACTCAGACAGTGATTCAGACTCCGATAGTGACTCCGATTCCGACAGCGATTCGGATTCTGACAGCGACTCCGACTCCGATAGCGACTCTGACTCCGATAGCGACTCTGACTCCGATAGCGACTCTGACTCCGATAGCGACTCTGACTCCGATAGCGACTCTGACTCCGATAGCGACTCTGACTCCGATAGCGACTCCGACTCCGATAGCGACTCTGACTCCGATAGCGATTCGGACTCCGACAGTGACTCGGATTCCGACAGCGACTCGGACTCGGACAGTGACTCTGATTCCGACAGTGACTCGGATTCTGACAGCGACTCCGACTCTGACAGCGACTCAGACTCGGACAGCGATTCAGATTCTGACAGTGATTCTGACGCCGACAGCGATTCGGACTCCGACTCGGACAGCGACTCGGATTCTGACAGCGACTCGGACTCCGACAGCGACTCCGATTCAGACAGCGATTCCGATTCAGACAGCGATTCCGATTCAGACAGTGACTCGGACTCCGACAGTGACTCGGATTCCGACAGCGACTCGGATTCTGACAGCGATTCGGATTCCGACAGTGACTCGGATTCCGACAGCGACTCCGACTCGGACAGTGACTCTGATTCCGACAGTGACTCGGATTCTGACAGCGACTCGGATTCCGACAGTGACTCGGATTCCGACAGCGACTCCGATTCCGACAGCGACTCCGATTCCGACAGCGACTCCGACTCCGACTCCGACTCCGACAGTGATTCAGACTCGGACAGCGACTCCGACTCAGACAGCGACTCAGACTCTGACAGCGACTCAGACTCTGACAGCGACTCAGACTCTGACAGTGATTCGGATTCCGACAGCGACTCGGATTCGGATAGCGACTCGGATTCCGACAGCGATTCGGATTCCGACAGCGATTCAGACTCAGACAGTGACTCCGACTCTGACAGCGACTCAGACTCGGACAGCGATTCAGATTCTGACAGTGATTCTGACGCCGACAGTGATTCAGACTCCGATAGTGACTCCGATTCCGACAGTGACTCGGATTCTGACAGTGACTCGGATTCTGACAGCGACTCAGATTCTGACAGCGACTCCGATTCCGACAGTGACTCAGATTCCGACAGTGACTCGGATTCTGATAGCGACTCCGACTCCGATAGCGACTCAGACTCTGACAGCGACTCAGACTCTGACAGCGACTCAGACTCTGACAGCGACTCAGACTCGGACAGTGATTCGGATTCCGACAGCGATTCGGATTCTGACAGCGACTCCGACTCTGACAGTGACTCGGATTCTGACAGCGACTCCGATTCCGACAGTGACTCGGATTCTGACAGCGACTCCGATTCCGACAGCGACTCAGATTCCGACAGTGACTCGGATTCGGATAGCGACTCGGATTCCGACAGCGATTCGGATTCCGACAGCGATTCGGATTCCGACAGCGATTCAGATTCCGACAGCGATTCGGATTCGGATAGCGACTCCGATTCCGACAGCGACTCGGATTCGGATAGCGACTCGGATTCCGACAGCGATTCGGATTCCGACAGCGATTCAGACTCAGACAGTGACTCCGACTCTGACAGCGACTCAGACTCGGACAGCGATTCAGATTCTGACAGTGATTCTGACGCCGACAGTGATTCAGACTCCGATAGTGACTCCGATTCCGACAGCGATTCGGATTCTGACAGCGACTCCGACTCCGATAGCGACTCTGACTCAGATAGCGACTCTGACTCAGATTCCGACAGCGACTCTGACTCAGATAGCGACTCTGACTCAGATTCCGACAGCGACTCGGACTCCGACAGCGATTCAGACTCAGACAGTGATTCGGATTCCGACAGCGATTCGGATTCTGACAGCGACTCCGACTCTGACAGTGACTCGGATTCTGACAGCGACTCCGATTCCGACAGCGACTCGGATTCTGACAGCGACTCCGATTCCGACAGCGACTCAGATTCCGACAGCGACTCCGATTCCGATTCCGATTCCGACAGCGACTCAGATTCCGACAGCGACGCCGACAGTGACGCGGACGCCGACAGTGATTCCGACTCCAATGTCACCCTCAACGTCAACGTGACCGCGACGGAGTCATCGAAAGTCACGCAGGTAAACGGCGGCAGTAAAGATCCAAGCGGAAATGGTTTTGACGTCGATAGCAACGGAATGATCGTCGCGGTTGGTGCTAACGTGGTGGTTTGGGTTTCCGCGGGGGATATTGGAAAATACGTTTCCAGCGATATTCCTGCTGAAAATATTCACGTTTACGACCAGGGTAATGCTCAGGGTAACGAAGGTAAAACAGACATCTTCGTACTGCATGAAGACAGTACCTATACCCAAGGTGATGGTACACAGCATTCAATGAACGCGGTGAATGGGAATCGGGAACCTGTATCGAGTAACGCCAACGATTACATCTTTGTTCCCGGATCATCAAGCTGGAGCTCGTCTGCGGGTTCGGCTAACGTCAATAACAGCATCAACTATTACGAAAGTGTGAACGTCACCATTAACGGTAAAACATATGGTGGCAACAACCGCGTGAGTGAAGTCATCTCCGGCGATGGGAAAGAAGGTCTCGATCCTTCACACCCGGATACCCATACCACCTGGCAGTATGAGCTGAATATTGATGCGAATCTCGATGGTGCGGCGGGTAACGACCATATCTCGTCGATTAAACTCACGGGCCTGCCGCCGGGTACGACGATCAGCTACAACGGCGAAGATTATACGGTTGATGCAAATGGCAATGTGGTTATCGATATCACCGGCGATAGCAACCTGGATATCGATCTCACCTTTACCTCATCGACGCAGATAGACGATCTCGGGTCGATCAAAGTGGAGATCACCACGGAGGTTGATGGTTCATCGCACTCGTCAGGCGATATCGATGCCAACAGTGGCGACCACACGATCACCCTCGCTGGCGACGAAGATCATCACACAGAGAGTGACTCCGCAAATCTGATGACTGCGGATGACGACGTGCACCATGCCACAGCGGATCACGTCGATACGACAGACACAGCCGATAGCTCGCAGGACAATGTATCTTATAATCATACAGATACGGCTGGATCCGTCGATAATACGGATAACAGTGCCAGCATCGATCAACCTGAAGAGACAGGTTCGGTGGAACAGCCGAACGAAGAGTCAGCTGCGGATCAGATTGAAGAAGATAACGCTTCTGACCACAGCGGAGACGCTAACTCGACCGCTTCTGCAGACGGAACAGATACCGCGGACGATAATGCAGCAACGGATCAAGATACTTCAACCTTGCTGGTTGACCACGATGATCTCGACCTGAGCAATGTCGATCAGGATGCATCGCTGACGCAACCTGCTGAAGAAAACCCAGAAACATCGCTCACTCTTTTGTTGGATGATATCGATAGCCAGCTGAACGGCGCCGATACCGCACAGAGCGTGGAAACACCAGCAGACAGCTCAGCAGCGGCCGCCGACAACGGTGAGCCAAATCAGGTGAACGTTATCGATCTCAGCGACATTATTCATGATGACGCCAAAGATCTCAGTTCACTCATTCAGGTTGCTGATTCGGCTGGCAACGACCCTGCGGCAGGGCACGTTCAGGATGTGCCAGCTGAAAGTTCGGGTGGAAACAGCGGAGAGCATTGGGGTGCACATGAGGCGGCCGAACTGGATAGTCTTATTGCACAACCGGATACGGATGCTTAATACAAAGGGGCTAGCATAAGCTAGCCCCTTTCTTTTTCACTAATCAATACATTCTAAAAACCAACGTCTATAAGATAATCTTTCTTATCTATTTTTTATACCAGATGGTCTGAAATAGCTTATTGCCACCTAAAAAACACCTACAACAAAGCGATTATAAATACGAAACCACGTCATTTTAATAGAAATAATTTATTCCACATATTAACTCGTTAAATTCATTAATGAATCACCCAAATAAAACTCAAACATCCCAAATGAGACATCCCATTTTGATAACAAGATAATCTTATGTATTAGAAGTCATATTGAAATTAAAATCAGCCGATACACAAGTATCAGACAACCTCATTTATTATCAATGAGTTATAAAAATAATACAAAAATTCCGTTTAAAACAGCTTGCCGAAAATATATTTCTTTCAATATCAATTGGTTACTTAGAAACCCCATTATAAAGCCACTTCATCATTTACTCACCACCCGAAAATAATCACATCCTAATTTCTTTACAGAAAATTCCCACTAAAACGACATTAAAATCAAAGAAACCGTTCTTTTTGCATATTACCTTACCACTATAGCCAATTTTTATTTACCAGACCTCGTCTCCATGAGGGACTGGAATACTATCAGCACACACACAAACGTATTAGCCACAGTGTTTTGTGTTGCAGATGCTGCCATGGAGCCAAGTAATACACCACAACTCTATGAGCCATGAACAAATGGAACCGTTCACGTAAGATTAAGAGGAGTAAGATATGGCTGATGTAACCGGAATAATAAAAGCGATTATAGGACAGGCCTTCGCTATTTCACCTGACGGAAGCAGACGCTTACTGGTGGAAGGGGACAAAATTTTTGCCGGCGAACAAATTGAAACAGGTGCCGATGGCGCAGTCACGGTAAGCCTGGCAAATGGCAAAAATCTCGATCTTGGGCGCGATAGCCTCTGGGACAGCGCAAGCATCTCCCCTACTACGACTCCTGAAACCACTCCTACTGACGTCGCAGCAATACAGCAGGCTATTGCCGATGGTCAGGACCCGACCCAAATACTTGAAGCCACCGCAGCAGGCCCGCAAACCATCGTTGAAAGCGGTGGCGCCCCTGGCGTCGGCGGTTCACACACACATGTGATACTGGATCTGACCGGTGAAGTGGTCGACCCTACCGCTGGCTACCCTACGGAAGGCCTGGATTTTCCCGATACGAATATTGAAGAAGAGATTACGATCCTCAATCCTGCTGACCGTACTGTAACCGGTGATGATACCGATGCAGATGCTGACAGCGACTCGGATTCTGACAGTGATTCGGACTCCGACAGTGACTCCGACTCCGACAGTGACTCCGATTCCGACAGTGACTCCGATTCCGACAGCGACTCCGATTCCGATTCCGATTCCGATTCCGACAGTGACTCCGACTCGGACAGTGATTCGGATTCCGACAGCGACTCCGATTCTGACAGCGACTCC